>JAJBVW010000144.1 GCA_020866945.1 Oscillospiraceae bacterium | reverse complement strand
AAAGGGGAGGGGGACCGCCCGCATGGGCGGTGGAGAGGTTTCCCCCGTAACCGGCACTACCGGAGAGCGCGGTTTCCCCCGTAACCGGCACCAATTTAGACGCCACTCCCAACGCATTCATCATAACTTCTTCCCTGCGAGCCACCCCCGAAAAATCCCGCCGGAGAACAGGGAGATGACGGCGAAGAAGGCGTCCGCGAACAGGATAAATACAAACGACGGCAGCATGATCCTGGTGTACCGCTCTCCAAAGGGGCGGTTCCCGCCGCGGCTGACGGCGCGGCTCATGCTAAAAATGTGAAACAGCGCCCCGGCGTTCAGAAAGAGCAGCAGAAGCCTAATGACGGCAAAGCTGCGCAGGGCATCCGGCGGCAAAAAAGTTCCGCCGGTGAGGCCGCTCAGCGCCATGGACAGGAGCAGCACAGCCGCATTTACCAGAAAAAGGATCCTCGTGACGTTCAGCATAACGCCGCCGCCGATTCCAAGGCCGCCCCGCCAGTCGAGGCGGCTTTTCGCGCAGAAATTCTGAAACAGCTGCATAAGCGGCTGGTTTTGCCGGCCCTCAATGAAGCCGTTGTTCGCGACGCAATATATATGCAGGCGCACGTCATTGTCCAGGCAAAAGCCCTCCATCTCCCGCAAAAAGGCGAGGACATGGGACGGCGCGCTGTCCACATACAGGGGCAGGAAAAATATCACCGTGTCAGCGCCGGGCAGCTTTTGGAGGATGCGCTGATGATCCCCCTTTCCCCGGAGCCGTTCCGTTTCCTTGTCCCCGCTTATAAAGAAACGCGCCAGGCCGAGGAAGTAGGACGAGGCGCCGCCCCGTTTCTTGGGGCTGGCGTTAATCAGAAGTGTTTTCACAGCAGACCCTCCAGCTCGTCAGGGTGCCGCAGGAAGACGATTTGATAATTTTCATAGCCATAGTTGAGGGCGTTTCTTTCCGCCATGCAGGAAAAGGCGTCCCGCTCCCGCGGGGTTATCTCCCCGTAAACCACGACCCGCAGCAGGTCGTGCCTGCCGTAGCGCAGGGTATGGTGCATCTGCCCGCCGCGATAGGCGGACAGCGGCGTGGAAAGCCCAATGCTTCGGTCAAGCACGTTTTTTACCGCCGGGCTGTAGCCGCCGTAGAGGTTTTCGGTGATGATGGTAAGGGTATTGGCCTGGCCCACCACACGGCATACCCGCCGCAGTTCGTCCTTCATAAAGCATTCCGCTGGGTGCGCCGTCCAGCACCTGAAGCACCCCTGGCAGGGGGCATATCGCCCGTCCGCCCAAATCAGCGCGTCGCAGCCCCGCCGGAGCAGCGGCTCATATTGTCTGTCCAGGTCACAGATGGTTGTCCTCATAGAGACAGCTCACTTTCTCTCAGGATACAGCCATTATAGCAGGCCATTGCCAGCGCGGAAAACCACGCGCGCGTAAAAAAACAGCAAAGAATCAGCAAGCCGGCCCCGGACAATTCCGCTATAAGCGTTATCAGTCCTTGAACTGTGGCTCAATTTAGGTTATAAGATAGCCACAAGACCACAAATCAGGGAGGGTTATGACCATGCAGATCATTCCAATGCGAGATTTGAAGAACACCGCGGAAATCGAGCGCAGGTGCGCGGAGGAAAACGGGCCTGTTTATGTGACGAAGACCGGATATGGCCGCTTGGTCGTGATGGACATCGACTACTACGAGCGCACCATGCGGAAGATGTACGAGGCACAGGCGCTGCTGGAGGGTCTGGCGGATGTGAAGGCCGGGCGCATGATAGACGGCGACGCTGCGATTGACGGCATTCGGGAGAAGTATGGCATCTGAATATCGCCAGACGTCTGATTTAAGCCCCCCAACAAAAAAACAGACCCGACACACGTCAGGTCTGTTTTTGTCATCCGGTCAAAAGGCCGGGAAAATTATTTTAGATAACGGCTCCAGCGGGCATGAAGCAGGCTGCTGACCATCTCTCCGGCGGCCTCGGCCTCGCGCTCCTCCATCTTGCCATCCACCTGGGCCAGGCAGACACAAATCTGTGCAATGTTGTCAGTCAGATGCTCCAGTTCGTCAAAGGTATCGGTGGCCTTGTCCACCAGCGCCAGCGGCTTCACAAAGCTGTCGCAGCTCTCGTCCAGTAGCGGGGGGATAATCTCCATCAGCTTCTGCTGGGTGGAGGTGTTCAGGTTCGCAATATCGTCCCAGGACAATTCCAGCTCTCCATTGGTCTTGTTCTTGATGTAAAGGAGCAGGTCGCCGTAATCGGTGATCTTGTCCACAAACTGACGCTCCAGCCGGTCAAAATTCCCATCGCTCAGCGCCTGGTTCAGCAGCACCGCCTGGAGGATCCAGTCAAACTGCGCCAGAGTGATCTTGGTATCATACTGGCTGTTGGGGTCATTCTTGAATGCGACCTTCTGAAAGGTTTCGTCCATCAGCTTGACCAGCTTGATGGAATTGTCATAAAAACGCGTGGCCTGGTCAAATAATTCTTGTGCCTTGCCCATAGTGAATTTACTCCTTTTATTTTTTGACGGGTCTTATTCTCCGTCGTTTTCCTCTTCCTCTTCCTCGCCGGTCAGGAGAAGTGCCGCGCCGCAGGCGGGGCATTCGATATTGGGGTTTTCAATCGCGTCCTCGTCCAGAGAGATGACCTCCCCGCAGACGGGGCATTCGACCTCATAAAACAGCGGGCCGTCGTCCTCTTCCTCGTCGTCATACTCGTCGTCCATGTCGGCATATACCTCGTCCTCTACGTCCGCCAGATCCTCGCTGACGGCGTCCAGGCCTTCTTCCAGCTCCGCGACCTCGTCCTCAAGGTCTTCCACGTCCAGGGCCAGATCCTCCAAAATATCCAGGATGGAGGAGAGGATCTTCCCCTCCTTCTCGGCGGGGTCGATGCCATAGCCGTCGGCCAGGCCCTTCAGATACGCGACTTTTTCAGCAGTGGTCATATAAGCCTCCCCAGGTATAAACGACTCAGCCCTTGGCCCGGCCCAGGTATTCCCCGGTGCGGGTGTCTATCTCGATGCGCTCGCCCGGCTCGATGAACAGAGGCACCTTGACCTCCGCGCCGGTCTCCACGGTGGCGGGCTTGGTGGCGTTCGTGGCGGTGTTGCCGGCGAAGCCCGGGTCGGTCTCCGTGATTTCCAGCACGACGAAGTTCGGGGCCTCTACGTTAAAGACGTTGCCCTTGTAGGAGCTGACAGTGCAGACCTCATTCTCCTTCACGAAGCGGAAGCTGTCCGAGAGCTTGGACTTGTCCACAGGCAGCAGCTCATAGGTCTCCCCGTCCATGAAATAATACAGGTCGCCGTCGTTATAGCTGTATTCCATGTTCTTCCGCTCGACATAAGCGGTCTCGAACTTGGCGGTGGGGTTGAAAGAGGTCTCCACCACCGCGCCGGTGATGACGTTTTTCATCTTGGTGCGGACGAAGGCCGCGCCCTTGCCGGGCTTGACGTGCTGGAACTCCACGACCTGCATCACCTGGCCGTCCATCTCAAAGGTTACACCGTTTCTAAAATCTCCTGCAGAAATAGGCATTGTTTATTTCCTCCATATTTGAATGGTTTTTTCCCATCCGTCATTTTACTATATATTTTTAGCTTTGGCAAGTCCTTTCTTGGAACTTGCATTTTTATAGGATAATCAAATCCTTCGCCGCCGTGGTCAGATTCCGCGCGCCGCCGTCCCGCAGCCAGAGCATATCCTCTATCCGCACGCCGAATTTGCCGGGGATATAAATGCCCGGCTCGGCGGAGATGACCGCCCCCTCCGGCATCGGGGCGTTGTTGGAGGGGCTTGCGTTGGGGCTTTCGTGAATCTCCAGCCCGAGGCTGTGGCCGAAGCTGTGGCCGAAGCATTCCCCATAGCCCGCCGCGGCGATAACGTCCCGCGCGGCGGCGTCTATCGCCCGGCCCGTCACGCCCGGTCTCGCGGCGGCAATGCCCGCAAGCTGCGCCTGCAAAACCGTGTCGTATACGCGCCGCATCTCGTCCGTCGCGCCGCCAAGCGCCACGGTGCGGGTCATATCCGAGCAGTAGCCGTTATATACGGCCCCGAAGTCCATGGTCACGAAGTCCCCCGCCTGCATCACCCGGCCGCTGGGAACCCCGTGGGGCATACTGGTGCGGGGCCCGGAGACGACGATGGGGTCAAAGGAGTTGGCCTCGCTGCCGTATTTATACATATGGTACACAAGCTCCGCCGCCGCCTCCTGCTCCGTCATGCCGGGGCGCAGAAGGCCCAGCACCGCGTCCAGCGCCTTTTCCGCGATAGCCTGCGCCGCCAGGATGGCGTTCACCTCCGCCTCGTCCTTGCAGGCGCGCAGCTCCGCAAGCAGCGTCCCCGCCGGAACGAGCGTGACGCCCAGCGCGTTTTCCAGATTTTTCCATCCGTCATGGCTCACCCGGTCGCCCTCCGCCAGCACCTGCGCGAAGCGGTTTTCCGCCGCGAGATCTTTGACGATGGCGTTCACCGTCCGGCCCGCGCCCGTGACCAGAATCTCCATATCCGTCACGGCCTGCGCCGCTGCCTCCGCATAGCGGGAATCCGTGATAAGCCAGGCCCGCTCCGGCCCGATAAGCACGGCCCCGTCCGTAAACGCGAACCCCGAAGCATACCGCACGCTGACCGGGTCAGTCAGCAGCAAAGGCAGCCCCAACCGCCCCCGAATCGCCTCCACACGAGACATGATACTATTCCTCCTTTTTTTAACCTGCATTCACCGGCGGACAATGCCGTCCGTGAATACAGGTTCCTATAGAAACTCCTTGGTTTTCCCCGCGAGATACAGCGGGAGATTCAGTATCCGTCCGTCCTGCCGGTAGCCCCGGCGGGAAAAGCGGATGGCATATTTGGGATTGCTCTCCGCAATATACCGCTTGAAGGACGGGGCCGATTTATCCTCGCCCCCCTTGACCTCCACGGGGATAATCTCCGTGCCGTGCTGGAGGACAAAATCTATCTCCCGGCCCTTGCCGGCATAATACCGGGGCGCAATCTCAAACTGGCCCCGCAGCTGCTGGAGGACGTAATTTTCCGTCAGCGGCCCCTTGAACTGATAGTCGGACTTCAGAA
>JAJBVW010000069.1:3114-5196 GCA_020866945.1 Oscillospiraceae bacterium | reverse complement strand
TAATGATATTTTTATAAACTAAAAGTTTAATAAACGGAAGTGAGAAGTCCTTAGACTTTTTTGATTCAGTTGTTGGTATATACCGGTGCGCGGCCCTGGGAGAAAGCGGTCATGCCCTCCCGCTGGTCGTGGGTGTCGAACAGCAGGGAGAACTCGGTGGTCTCCCGAAGCTTGGCCTGCTGGGCGTTCACGTTGGCGGCGTCGCCCACCACCTTCTTCACGGCGGCCAGGGCGCAGGCAGGCTTTTGGATCAGGGCGGCGGCCAGGCTCTTAGCCTTGGCCATCATGGCGTCATACTCCGCCTGGGAGGCGGCAGCCTCCGCTGTCTTGCTGGCGGCCTTGGCCTGCTCGATAGCCTCCGGGTTGCCGGACTGCTTGGCGGCCTTCACGGCCTTTTTGGCCTCGGCGGCGGCGGCGTCCAGAGCCTCATCCCCGGTGACATACCAGTTCAGCAGGCCCAGACGATAAGCCTCCTGGCCGGTGATCTTATCGGTGAACATGGCCAGCTCCTTGGCCTTGGAGGGGCCGACGATGTGGCAGGCCCGAATCATGCCGTTGGCGCCGGGAACGATGCCCAGACCCACCTCCGGGAAGGAGACCAGGGTGCGGGAGCCGCCGATGCGGAAGTCGCAGGACAGGGCCAGCTCGAAGCCGCCGCCAAAGGCGAAACCGCCCACCACGGCGATGGTGGGGATGGACATATTCTCCAGCAGCTCGTTGATGTTCTTGGCAAGCTGGCAGATGTCCCGCGCAGAGCGGGGGTTGACCTCCATCATTTCCTTCAGATCCGCACCGGCGGCGAAGGCACGGGCGGAGCCGGTGACGATCAGCACGCGGGCGGACTGGTTGCTCATGGTCTCCTGGACGGCGGCCATGATGTCCCGGTTGATCTCTCCGCTCAGGGCGTTCAGGGCCTTGGGGCGGTGAAGCTGCAAAACGGCAATGCCGTCCTCGCAGTCGTAGATGACATTTTCATATTCGATGTGCATGGGTTTCTCATCCTTCCTAATATAGGCTATGGGCGACGCTGGAACCGGGAATTTCCCGGTTCCAGGCGTTATGCAGACGTTATTCCGCAGGGATGGACTGGCCGCCATCGCAGAGGATGTAGGTGCCGGTCATATAGCCAAAGCTGTCCGAGCACATGGCCAGGATGGGGCCGGCGATCTCCTCGATGGTGCCGAGGCGGCGCACAGAGGTGGCCTTGGACTGCTGACGGTAGTAGTCGGTCTGGTTGCCGTTCTCGTCGATGAAGAATTTCTCATTCAGCGGGGTGACAACGTAGCCGGGGCAGATGCAGTTGCATGTGATGTTCTCGCGGCCAAAGTTGTTCGCCATGGTGCGGGCCAGGGACAGGCACCCGGCCTTGGAAGCGCCGTAGGCCACAACGCCCTTGCCGCCAATCAGGCCGCCCACGGAGGCGGTGATGATGATGCGGCCGCCCTTCTTGCCGTTGGTGGCGTTCTGCTTGATCATCTGGCGGGCAGCGGCCTGGCAGAACATGAAGGTGCCGGTCAGGTTGGTGGCGATGACCTTCTCAAAGTCCGCCGCGGTGTACTCAGGGCGGTCCTCGCGGGTCTCCACAATCAGGGCGGTGGGGCCGGCAACACCGGCGTTGTTGATGAGGATGTTCAGCTCGCCAAACTCCTTCACGGTTTCGTCAATCACCATCTGAATTTGATCCTGGCGGGAGGAGTCGGCGGGGATGCCATAGGCTCTGCCGCCCTTGCAGTAGTTCTCGTTCAGGTCGGCCACAGCGTCCTCCACCTTGGCGGCGGTGCGGGCGGTGATGACCACGTTGCAGCCGTAAGCGGCCAGGGCGCAGGCCATGCCGAAGCCCAGACCCTGCGTGCCGCCGGTGATGATGGCGGTCTTGCCGGTCAGGTCAAAGGACGGGATGCCCATTTTGCGGTTCATATGTGCCATATGCGTTATCTCCTTATGTCTTACGTCAAAACTTCATATAGGAGGGGACAAGCGTCCCCTCCCGGTCAAAATTATTTCGCTTTCTTGGTGGCGTCGAAGCGGGCCAGCATGGCGCGAGGCGTGGCGGTGTGAGCGCTGCGCTCGTACCGGGGGCAT
>JAJBVW010000069.1:0-3014 GCA_020866945.1 Oscillospiraceae bacterium | reverse complement strand
GCAGGGCGAAGGCCACCGCGTAGTCGGAGTCCTCCTGATTCATGAACTTGGTGGGCAGGGCGATGATCTCATCCACATACGGCGCGCAGGAGTTGCAGATTTTCGCGCCGCGGACGATGATGCCCTTGCAGGGCTGGCCGTCGATGCCGATGCCGTCCACATTGGTCTCGACCACATGGAAGAACTGGTCGGGGTCAGGCTGCTGATGGGCGCGCTTATACTTGGGGTTACGGGAACCCTTCACGTCCGTCTGGGCGCAGTTGCAGATGAGGTCGTTCTTCTGGCAGTAGGCGATATATTTCAGCAGACGCTGATGATATTCGGTGCCGCAGGCCTCATCGCAGTCGTAGGTGACGGAGTACAGGGCGTTCAGGGCGTCAGAACCCATGCAGCGCTGCATACAGCCGCCCACACGGTGGCAGATCAGGCGGGTCATGAGCTGCTTCTTCAGCAGATCCTCCTGGGTGTGGTGGATGTTGGTGCAGCGGTTGACGATAGCGCCCTCCATGCCGGGAATGTTGGACTCCGCCAGGCACACGTCCGCATAGCGGGGGTCGTTGGCGGTGTCATAGCACTGCTTCATGACATAGGTGCCGCCTACAATCCAGTCGGCCAGGTCGCGCTCCGCGCCCTCCTTGCCGTTGGAACGGTCAACCTTTTTGCCGTGAAGGTATACGTTGGGCTTCATCTTCAGCAGACGGGCCTTGTACTGTTCGTAGGTGCCGACATAATTTTCAGACATAAGACATTCCTCCTGAAATAAGCGTTAATGGGATGCAGAATTTATATAGGGTGTTTGAAAAGTCAAATGAGAGGGATGTCCTTTTTAGTTGATGGTCATGCCGCCATCCACAGGAATCAGCACGCCGGTGACGTAGCCCGCGGCGGGGGAGGCCAGGAAGGCGATGACGGAGGCGATTTCCTCCGGCTGGGCGTAGCGGCGCACAGAGATCATCTTGGTGACGGCGGCCACGTTCTTCTCGTCAGCCATCACGTCCTTGGTCATGTCGGTCAGCACGTAGCCGGGGGCCACGGAGTTGCACAGAATGCCGAAGCGGGCCAGCTCGTTTGCCATGATGCGGGTCAGATGGGCCACGGCGGCCTTGCAGGAGCCGTAAACCGTGTCGCCGATGGGCGCTTTGATGCCGGCGGCGGAGGCAAGGTTGATGATGCGGTAGGGGTTCTCCGCGCCTTCGCGGCCCTGCTCCTTCATCTGGCGGGCGGCAAGCTGGCTCATGAAATACAGGCCCTTCAGGTCAGCGTCCACGTAGTTGTCGAAATACTGCTCGTCCATGTCGATCATCTTCTTGGGCTGACCGCCGAGACCGGCGTTGTTCACAAGGATGTCGATGCGGCCAAAGCGCTCCACCGTTTTGGCAATCAGCTTCTCGCGATCCTCGGCCTTCGTCACCTCGCAGGCGACGCCGAGCGCGGTGATGCCCTGGCCCTCCAGCTCCTGCGCGGCCTTGTCGCAGGCGTCCTGCTTGCGGCCGGTGATGACCACGGAAGCCCCCAGCTTGCCCATCTCCACGGCGATGGCGTGGCCGATGCCGCGGGTGGAGCCGGTGATGACGGCTACCTTGCCGGTCAAATCATAAGTAGACATGATATATGTACCTCTTTTCAATAAGTTATTGACCTGTTTGTTCTGTTATTCATAATGTTTTTCGTCGTGCACCATCTCTATCATACCAAACAATCAGCGATTGCACAAGTAACAAATATTCACAGGTTAGTCGGCTAAATGCCATACACTTTGATTCTATCATGAACGCCCTCGAATTTCAACCGTTTCTTACAAAATCCATATACGGAACCGGAAACGGAGAGAATATGAATGTAAAATCCGTCTGGCCTGTGCTATAATGATTCTATGAATATGGAAGAGATAATAACCTACTATACCGAGACGCCCAAGGACACCCACGAGCCGGGGCTTTCTGTCATGGAGGCGCTGATGGCCCGGCTGGGCAATCCCCAGGCGTCCCTTCGGTGCGTTCACATCGCGGGAACCAACGGAAAAGGCTCCTGCGCCGCCATGCTCTCTGCCGTGCTGCGGGCGGCGGGGTATCGGACGGGGCTTTTCACCTCCCCGGACTTAAACGGCCTGTGGGAGCGGATTCAAATCGATGGGGAGAGCATCTCCCTGTCCGCCCTGGAAACCGTGACCGGGCAGGTGCGTCAGGCCGCGGTCGGGCTGCCGGAGCCGAGCTTTTTTGAGAAGCTGACCGCCGCCGCGTTTTTATATTTTCAGCAGGAGCGCTGCGACTATGTGGTGCTGGAGACGGGTCTGGGCGGGCGGCTGGATGCTACAAACATCATACAAAACCCCGCCTGTGCGGTGATTATGCCTGTAGGGCTTGACCATATGGATCGGCTGGGGCCGGATATCGCCGCCATCGCCGGGGAGAAGGCCGGCATTATAAAACCCGGCTGCCCCGTGGTCTGCGCGGGGCAGCCGCCGGAGGCGGAGGCTGTGATTCGGGCCGTCTCGCAGGAGCAGGGCGCGCCGCTGTATATGACGCGGGAGGATCAGCTGACCGTGCTGTCAGAATCCCCCGTCGGGCAGGTCATCTCCTATGATGGGCTGGAACATATTTCCTTATCCTTGGCGGGGGCGTACCAGCGCCGGCACGTCTGCGCGGCGAGTGAGACGGCCCGCGTCCTGGGCGTGGAGGAGCAGGCCCTGCGGGCGGGGCTTGCGGGGGCCAGATGGCCCGGCCGGTTTGAGTATTTCCCCGGCTCGCCCCCCTTTCTCCTGGACGGGGCGCATAATCCTCATGGGGCGGCGGCGCTGGCGCAGGGGCTGGCCCGGTATTTTCCGGAGGAGCGGTTCACCTTCCTGCTGGGGGCTATGGCGGATAAGGACTGCCAGGGGATTGTGGATGCCCTGGAGCCGCTGGCGGCCCGGTTTATCTGCCTGGCCCCGGACAGCCTCCGCGCCATGCCACCGGCAGATCTGGCGGCCTTAGTCCGCGCCGCCCCCCCCCAAGGCGCCGCCGCCCTGGTCGAGG
>JAJBVW010000113.1 GCA_020866945.1 Oscillospiraceae bacterium | reverse complement strand
GGGGTACCCCTCCCCCGGACAAACCCTCCAGTGAAAGAATCTCCCACGTCTGCCGCCAAAAAAATCCAGCAGCGTTATCGGCTGCTGGATTTTGGATTTTGGGTTTTCTGGAAATCAGTCCTCGTCGAAGATTTCGTCCTCCTCCGGAGCGATGCCGGTGGCTTCGCCGGTGGCGGAGATTTCATAGACCAGGGCATCCCCGCGAGGCTCGGGCTTGCGGTCATGGTCGCGCTCGCGGTCGCCGCGGCGGTTATTGCTGCGGACAGGAGCCGGTTCCGGCTCAATCAGAGCGCGGATGGAGAGGCTGATTTTCTGCTTGTCGTTGTCGATGGCGGTGATTTTCGCATCAACCTCCTGCCCAACGGACAGAACCTCATCGGGCTTGCCGATGCGGCGGTTCGCAATCTGGGAGATGTGAATCAGGCCGTCCACACCGGGCAGAACCTCGGCAAAAGCGCCGAAGGGCATCAGCTTCACTACCTTCACGGTGGCCACATCGCCCACATTGTAGGCTTCGGTGAACTTCAGCCAGGGGTTGTCCTCCGGCTTGCGGTAGCCAAGGGAGATTTTCTTCTTCTCCGGGTCGAAGTTGATGACATAGACCTCAACCTCCTGGCCCACGGAAAGAACGTCCTCCGGCTTGCGGATGCGCTCCCAGCTTATCTCGGAAACATGAACCATGCCGTCCACGCCGCCGATGTCCACAAAAGCGCCGTAAGAGATCATGCTCTTGACAGTGCCCTGATAGACCTTGCCTTTTTCAATCTCGGCCCAAATCTTTTCCGCCTTCTCCTTGCGCTCGCGCACCAGGACACTGCGGATGGAGCCGACAACGCGCTTATGCTTTTTCTCGTCAACCTCAGTGATGCGGAAACGAACCGTCTGGCCCACGAGGCCGGTCATAGGCTCGCCCCGGTTCAGTCCGGTCTGGGAAGCGGGAATAAAGATACGCACGCCCTTCTGGTTGATGACCACGCCGCCCTTGTTCTCCTCGGACACGCGGCCCTCCAGAACGGTGCCTTCCTCCATAGCGGTCTGCACGTCGCGCCAATTCCGCTCCGCATCCAAACGGCGCTTGGACAGCTTGACGGTGCCCTCCACATCATTGACTTGCACAACGATAGCCTGGATCTCATCGCCAACTTTTACCAGGTCGTTAATGTCTACGCCCGACTGGTCGTTGGTAAATTCAGACGCGGGTATGTACCCGGAATGCTTTGTGGGCAGGTCAATAGAAATCTCCGTCGCGCTGACGCCGGCTACAACGCCGGTGACCGTGTCGCCGTTATGAATGGTCTTGATAGACTCCTCCAGCATCTGGTCGAAGGTCATCTCTCCCCCGTTGGCGGGTGCTTCTTCAGCGGCGGGCGCAGCCTCCTCCGCAGGAGCGGCCTCTGCGGCGGTTTCCTCCGCAGCAGGAGCTTCCTCCACGGCGGGCGCAGCCTCTTCCACAGCCGTATTCTCCTCCACAGCTGCGTCTTCTCCCACGACAGGCTCGTCCTTTATGATCTCAGACTCGTTCATTTTGCTTACTACCTCCTTAATGATCCACGAGGGTGTTGAGGCCCCGGCGGTGATCCCCACCGTCTCGAAGCCGGACAGCGCGTCCAACTCCAACTCGTCCGCATTCTGCACGAACAGGACTGTTTCACAGTGCTGCCTGCAAATCTCTGCAAGATGGACGCTGTTTGCGCTGTGGAGACCCCCTACGACTATCATGGCGTTACATTCGCCGGAAAGCCGCCTAGCCTCATTTTGACGTAAACTCGTGGCTTCGCATATTGTATCAAAGAACTGGGCTTTTGTATAGACTTTTTTTAAAGAATTAATATTTTGTTCACTGTTTTCTTTGTTGGAGGTCGTCTGAAAAACCACTGTCATATCAGTATCTTGGGGCAGAGAGACCTCCGCCGCCCACCGATGGAACGCCTCCAGCGTGGGTACGACCACCGCGCCCTCGCACCAGCCGGTGATGCCCTGCACCTCCGGGTGGGACGGTTCACCGAATATTACCACCTGGCGGCCCTGTGCGCTGGCCTGCGCCACAATTTTATGGATACGGGCTACCTTGGGGCAGGTGGCGTCGATGACCCGACATTTCTTTTCCTCCAGCAGCTCTCTTTCCCGCCGGGACACCCCATGGGAGCGCAGCACCACCGGCACGCCTGCCGGCACCTCCTCCACGCCTTGAGCCACCCGCAGACCGGCCTGCCCCAGGCGGGCCACCTCCGCGCCGTTGTGGATAAGCTCTCCCAGGCTCCACGCAGGCCCATCAGCCAGAGCCTTTTCCGTCATGGTCACCGCCCGGCTGACGCCAAAGCAGAACCCGGCGCTTTTCGCAAGGCGCAGCTCCATTACCTTTCCTCCAGGCCGAAGCGCTCCCGAATCAGGCCGCAGATGTACTCTATGCTCTCCTCCAGGGTGAAATCCGTAGTATCCGCCAGAACCGCGTCCTCAGCCGCCCGCAGGGGCGCGGCAGCCCGGTTCGCGTCCTGCGCGTCCCGCTGGAGCATATCGTCCATGACCTGCTGGAGGGTGCAGTCCTCTCCCTTTTGCAAAAGCTCGGCCAGACGGCGCTTCGCCCGGGCCTCGGCGGAGGCGGTCAGGAAAATCTTCAGACCCGCATCCGGCAGCACCACGGTGCCGATGTCCCGGCCGTCCATGACCACGCTGCTGGTTTTCGCCATGTCCCGCTGCATATCCCTCAGAAAGGCCCGCACCGCCGGAACGGCGGAAACGGCGGAGGCGTACATGGATATTTCCGGCTGGCGAATGGCAGAGGAAACGTCCTCTCCGTTCAAAAACATCCGCTGCGTCCCGTCCGGCCCGTAATCCATGCGGATGGACAGCTCCGGCAGCAGAGCCGTCACGGCTTCCGCCTCCGCCCGGTCTATCCCCGCGCGCTGCGCGGCCAGGCCCACGGTGCGGTAAATGGCTCCCGTGTCCACATAAATGAAGCCAAACCGCGCGGCGGCGGCCTTGGCAATGGTACTCTTTCCCGCTCCGGCAGGGCCGTCGATGGCCACGGAGCAATAGGCGCTGTTCATAGCTGACCTCCCTATCTCGTTATCGTCACGGCCCTTCCGGCACAGCGGCCGGTGGCCCAGGCAATTTGTAAATTATAGCCGCCGGTATAGCCGTCCACATCGAGAAGCTCTCCGGCAAAATACAGGCCCGGCACCAGCTTGGAGGCCATGGTGCGGGGATCAACTTCCTTCACGCTGACGCCTCCGGCGGTGACGATGGCCTCCGCAATGGGACGCGGCCCGGTGATTGGTATTTCCAGTGACTTGAACAGCTGCACAAGCCTCCGCCGCTGCTCCCGGGTGACGGAATGCACCTTCGTGTCCCCCGGTATGCCGGAAAGCTCCACCAGCACGGGAATCAGCGACCAGGGGGCCAGCTCGTCCAGGGCGTTGGCAAAGTCCCTGTTTCGGTATTTTTCAAAATCCCGCAGGATGCGGCTGTCCAGCTTTTCCTCATCCAGCGCCGGTTTCAGGTCGATGGACAGGCGGTATTCCCGCGTCCCCCAGCGGCGCATATGAGCGCTGGCCGACAAAACGAGCGGCCCAGTGACGCCGAAGTGGGCAAAAAGCATCTCCCCCTGCTCGTGATAGACGGCTCTGCCGTCCTCCAGCGCCGTCAGCCCCACGTTTCGCAGAGACAGGCCGGACAGCTCCCGGCAGAAGGGCGCGGGGCTTTCCAGCGGCGCCAGAGACGCCCTGGGCGGCTCGATGGTATGGCCCAGTCCGGCGGCCAGCCGATGCCCCGCCCCCGTAGAGCCGGTGCCGGGATAGGAAAGGCCCCCGGTGCAAAGTATTGCCGCACCGCAGGATATATCCCCCTCTGGGGTGGAAACGCCGGTCACACCGGATTCATCCGTCAAAATCTCTTCTGCACGGGTCTGAAGCCACGTCACGCCCTGCCGTTTGCCCCAGGCGGCAAGGCTGTCCGCAACATCGTCCGCCTTATCCGACTGCGGAAACACCCGGCGGCCCCGCTCTGTTTTCAGCGGCACGCCCAGAGCCTCGAAAAAATCCATGGCCGCCGCCGGAGGGAAGGCCGTGATGCTGCTGTATAAAAACTTCGGGTTCGTGGGAATGTTTTCCATAAACTCCCGCGGAGTGCAGTCATTGGTCACATTGCAGCGGCCCTTGCCGGTAATCCGCAGCTTACGCCCCAGGCGCTGATTCGGCTCGCACAAAACGACCCGCAGACCGCGCTCCGCCGCCGTTCCAGCGGCCATAAGGCCCGCGGCTCCGCCCCCGATTACAACAACGTCAGCTTTCAACGGTTGTGAACACCTCGTATTCGCTCCACAGCTTTTCGAGATAGCCAAACGTCTCGTCCAGCTTCTGCGGCTGGCGGGCAGCTACCGCCACAATCAGCGCGTTTATCAGGCTCATGGGAGCCACCAGGGAGTCCAGGAAGGAAACCATGTCGCTCTTGGCGTAGAGGCTTATATCCGCGACCTGGGCAAAGGGGGAATGGTCGTTGTCCGTCAGGGCAATAACCGTGGCCCCCTGGCGCTTGGCAAACTGCATGGCCCGCAAAGAGCTTGCGGAATAGCGGGGATAGCTGATGCCGACATAGACATCTCCCGCTCCGATGTGCATAATCTGCTCACAGACCTCGTTTGCCGTAGTGTCATGGATGAGGCACACGTCGCTCACGAGAAGGTTCATGTAAAAGCCCATGAAGCTTGCAAGCGACGCGGAGGAACGCATTCCCACGATGTAAAGGTGGTTGGCCCCGGCGATGGCGTCCACCGCCGCCTGGAAGCTCTTCCGGTCAACCTCCTCCAGGGTGCTTTGAAGCTTTTCCTCATCCGAGCTCATGACGGATTTCAGGACATTCTCATCGCCCACCATATCCCTGGCCACCGCGATGCGCTGCACGCTGGTCAGACGGCTGCGCACCATCTCCTGCATGGCCTTGCGCATTCCCGGATAGCCGTCATATCCCAGCTCCGTGGCAAAGCGCACCACCGTGGACTCGCTGACGCCCACGGTCTTGCCCAGCTTTCCCGCCGTCATAAAGGCGGCCTTGTCGTAATTTTCCGTGATATACCGGGCAATAAGCCGCTGGCCCTTGGAAAAGGAGCGGCTTTCATCCTCCAGCCGCACTAAAATATCTTTATCCATTTTCAATCTTCACTTCCACAAGCTGGCCCGCGCAAGCTACCGGCACGCATAATAATAC
>JAJBVW010000035.1:2868-23036 GCA_020866945.1 Oscillospiraceae bacterium | reverse complement strand
TATGAGAATACGCGCCTGGCCGATTATACCTACGACGACTCCATCGAACGCGGGCCGGTAGATCTGCCCTTTGCGCTGCTGACCATTCTGCTGCTGACCATCGGCGTTATTATGGTGCTTTCTGCCAGCTATGCCCGGGCCTATTACGACGTATCCAGCGGCTCGGGAGGCAACGCCACCTATTACTTTGTCCGGCAGTTTCTGTTCGCGCTGCTGGGCGTGGCAATTATGTTCTTCCTGTCCCGGTTTCCCATGAGCTTCTTTTATCGCTTCTCTGGCGCCGTTATGCTGGTGTCCATCGTCTTGCTCGCGCTGGTGCTGCTGGTCGGCGAGACCGTGAACGGCGCTAAGCGCTGGATAAACCTGGGGTTCACCACCTTCCAGCCCTCAGAAGTCGCAAAAATTGCCATTGTGCTGTATTTTGCCGCGCTCATATGTCGAAACAAAGGCAAGCTGAACACGCTAAAATCACTGGTTCCCTTTGTCTTTGTACTGGCAGCCATATGCTTTTTGCTGTATGAGGAGCCGCATATGTCCGGCATCATCATTATCCTGGCGCTCGGCATCGTTATGCTGTGGCTGGGCGGCGTGCCGCTGAAATGGTTCGTCATCGCCTTCGTTCTGGTGGGCGCCGTGGCGGCAGTGGGATATTTTGGCTTTTCCTATGTACAGGATCGTGTGACCGCGTGGCTGGATCCATGGGCGGACGCTTCCGACACCGGCTATCAGATTGTCCAGTCTTTGTATACGATTGGCTCCGGGGGACTGCTTGGCCTGGGACTTGGCAATTCCAGGCAGAAATACCTCTATCTCCCGGAGGAGCATAACGACTTCATTTTTTCCGTCGTCTGCGAGGAACTGGGCTATATCGGGGCCATGCTGATTTTGTGCCTGTTTGCTTTGCTTATCATACGGGGCTATTGGCTTTCCATGCACGCCAGGGACAGATACAGCTGCCTGGTGGGCGCGGGCCTGACCACCCATCTGGCCCTGCAGGTGATACTAAACGTTGCGGTGGTGACGAACACAATCCCTACCACCGGCATATCCCTGCCCTTTTTCAGCTATGGCGGCACAGCGCTGATGCTCCAGCTGGCGGAGATGGGAATTATCCTGTCCCTTTCCAGGGACATTCCGGAGAAGAAGTAAATGAGATTTTTATTTACCTGCGGCGGAACGGCGGGGCACATCAATCCCGCCTTAGGTGTGGCTGGGCGGATACGTGATTTGCTCCCGGATGCGGAAATACTGTTCGTCGGGGCTGAGTATCAAATGGAGACGGAGCTGGTGCCCCGGGAGGGCTACGACCTGCGAACCGTCCGCATATTTGGCTTCCAGCGGAGCCTGCGGCCCAAAATGATGCTGGAAAACATACAGACCCTGGGCTGGCTGGTGAAGTCATCAGTACAGGCCCGGCGGATATTGAAGGAGTTCCGTCCGGACGTAGCTGTCGGAACCGGCGGCTATGTGTGCTATCCTGTTCTGAAAGCGGCGGCGTCGCTGGGCGTTCCTACGGCGGTGCATGAGTCAAACGCTGTGCCTGGCCTGACCACCCGCCTGCTGGAAAAGAAGATGGATCGCATTCTTGTAGGCTTTGAGGGCAGCCGGAGCTATTATCACCACCCGGACAGGGTGGAGGTGACAGGCACGCCCGTCCGCATGGACTTTCGCGGGGCGGACAAGGGCCGCGCCCGGCGGGAGCTTGGCATGGACGCCCAGGAACCGATTGTGCTCGCAGTGTTCGGCTCGCTTGGCGCGGATTATATGAATGGCGTCATGATGGATTTTATCCGTCGGATGGGGCCGAAGCCCGGTTTCCGGCTGATATATGCCACAGGCAAGCAGTATTATGAACGGGTGCAGACCGCGCTGACGGAGGAGCATATCGCCTCTCCTGCCGTGGACGTGCGGGAGTATATTTATGATATGCCGAAGGTCATGGCGGCGGCGGACGTTATCATCTGCCGCAGCGGGGCCTCTACCATCAGCGAGCTGACCTATCTCGGAAAGCCCGCGGTGATTGTTCCCAGCCCCAACGTCGTCAACAATCACCAGGAGAAGAACGCCCGCGTCCTGGCGGATGCCGGGGCAGCCCGTATGCTGCTGGAAGGCGCTATCGACGGCGCGGCGCTCTATGATGAGGTGACGAGTCTGCTCCATGACCCGCAGGCCATGGCCCGGATGCACATGGCGAGCCGCAATTTGGGTGTGGATGATGCCACGGACAGAATCACCTCCATTGTCCTGGGACTTGCGCAGAAGGACAAAAAGGAGTAAAATCAAACGGAAGAGAAATGACTCCGGCACGATTTTGTTTTTCCCGCATAGTATGTGATGTGACATTTTGTTGCAGCATACCAGCAGGGAGGACAGAATATGAGCATTTGGCGGATAAAGGGCGGCTCCGCCCTGGAGGGGAGCCTGACCATCCAGGGGTCGAAAAACGCTGTGCTGCCAATCCTGGCGGCGACGATATTAACAGGCTGTGAAACGGAGCTTACCAACTGTCCCGCCCTGCGGGATGTGGAGGCGTCGCTGAATATCCTGCGGCACCTGGGCTGCCAGGTGGAACGGCAGGAGGACATCATCCGGGTGGATTCCCGGCCAATGACAGGGTGCAGCATTCCCCATGAGCTGATGCGTGAAATGCGCTCCTCGGTGATATTCCTTGGGGCGGTGCTTGGCCGCTGCGGCGAGGCGCGGCTGTCTATGCCCGGCGGATGTGAGCTGGGGCCGCGGCCCATTGACCTGCATCTGAGCGCGATGGAGGCGCTGGGAGGCCGCGTTCAGGGAGAAGGCGGGGAGATATTTTGCTCCGCGCCGGCCCTGCGGGGCGGCACCATCCATTTGGAGCTGCCGAGCGTTGGGGCCACGGAAAACGCCATGATTGCCGCCTGCGCCGCAAAGGGGGAGACGGTCATCACAAATGCCGCCCGGGAACCGGAGATTGTCGATTTGCAAAGCTTTCTCCGCGCTTTGGGGGCGGACATAGACGGGGCGGGAACCCCTGTCGTGACGATACATAGCTTCACTCCGACTGCCCACACCGGCTACAGGGTTATGCCCGACCGCATCGCGGCGGCCACCATGCTGTGCGCCTGCGCCTGCGCGGGGGGCGATGTGGAGCTGCGGGGCATAGACCCCAGCCATACGGAGAGCGTGACCGAGAACCTGGAGGACATGGGGGTCAATGTGGAGCGGCAGAGACACCGCCTGCGGATACGCTGCGCAAATCGGCTTCATGGGGGGCGCACGGTGATAACCCGGCCATATCCAGGCTTTCCCACGGACGCGCAGCCGCTGATGATGGCTGCGTCGCTAAAGGCGGCGGGAACCACGGTCTTTGTGGAGAATATCTTCACCAACCGTTATCGCCAGGTGGAGGAACTGAAGCGCCTGGGCGCGAGCATTCGGACAGAGGGCCGCGTGGCGATTGTCACTGGGGTAGAGCGGCTGTGCGGCGCGCCGGTGCTGGCGGAGGATTTGCGGGGCGGCGCGTCCCTGATATTGGCCGGACTTGGGGCGGAGGGAGAGACCGCCGTTACTGACCGGGGCCATGTGGAGCGGGGCTACGAGGGACTGGATAAGGCCCTGAACGCCCTGGGCGCACAGGTCATGAAATACGAATCCGAGAACTGAGGTATATACATTGGCGAATCAAGACAGATACGGTGCGCCCCAGAAGAGCAAGGGCCGGCGGCGGAGCCTGTTTGCGCCCCTGTCGTTCGTGCTGGTGGCCGTTGCCATCGTTTTTGGCATGGGCGTGTTCTTCCGGGTGCAGACAATAGAGGTGGTGGGGGCGGTGTCCTACACCGATGAGGAGGTCATAGAGGCCTCCGGCATCAGCGAGGGCGATAACCTGTTTTTCATCAACCAGATGAACGCCTCCAGCCGCATTTTTTCCCGCCTGTCCCTGGTGGAATCGGCCAGCATCGAGCGGAGCCTTCCCAATAAAATAACCATCACCATTGAGGAAAGCTCTGCCCTGGCCTATGTTGACTGGGAGGGACAGTACTGGATGATGACGGCCAACTGCAAGCTGCTTGGTTCCGTCACGGCGGACGAGCTTTCCGGCCTTATCCATGTGCAGAACATTACGCCGGATTCTCCTACTGCGGGGGAGATTATGACGGTCTCCTCGGATGAGAGCCTGAAGCTGTCCTATTTGCAGGAGCTTTTGGGGGCCATGGAGGATCTGGACATGATTGGGGACGTGACCGCGATAGACATGGAAAACGCGGCGAGTCCTACCTTCGAATACCTGGGCCGCTTCACGGTGAAGATGGGCTCCAGCGGCAACACGGAATATAAGCTCCGCATGATACTCAGCGCCATGATGCAGATAGACGACGACCTGACCGGCTCCATAGATGTGTCGGAGGGCACTGCCGTGCACGTTACCCCGGACTGAAAAATGCCGTTTGGCAGCGCTGCGGCAGCGAAAAACGAAAAAATCATTTGACATAATTTAAAATAACTATTGACCTGTTCGGTTTTTCGTAATAAAATATAACATAACGTATGCAAATTGGACGGTCATGCCGTTATAGAATACACGGGAGACACGGGAGGCAAAATAAGATGGCAACAGTACATTCGCTTGAAACTGGCCCTGAGAACGTTGTTACACTGAAGGTCGTCGGTATCGGCGGCGCGGGCGGCAACGTCGTCAATAGAATGGTAAGCTCCGGCACCACCGGAGTCGAGTTTATCGCTGTCAATACGGACAAGCAGGCGCTTGCTATGTCCACGGCAGACCAGAAAATCCAAATCGGTGAAAAGCTGACTCACGGCCAGGGCGCCGGCAGCGATCCCTCTGTTGGCGAGAAGGCGGCGGAGGAAAGCCGCAATGAGGTCGCCAAGTGCCTGGAGGGCACCGATATGCTGTTCATCACCGCCGGTATGGGCGGCGGCACCGGCACCGGCGCCGGCCCTGTGGTGGCGGACATCGCCCGCGAGGCAGGCATCCTCACCGTAGGCGTGGTGACAAAGCCCTTCGGCTTTGAGGGAAAAAAGCGCATGGCTCAGGCCATGAACGGCATTGACGAGCTGCTTGGCCGGGTGGACAGCCTTCTTGTTATCCCCAATGACCGGCTGAAATACGCCACTGACCAGAAGGTTACCTTCGCCAACGCCTTTGAGATTGCGGATGAGGTTCTGCATGAGGCTGTGACCAGCATCTCCGGCCTTATCAAAAATACCGGCTTCATCAACCTGGACTTTGCCGATGTCTGCACCATCATGCGGGGCGCTGGCTTCGCCCATATGGGCGTGGGTCACGCTGTCGGCAAGGGCAAGGCGGAGGATGCCGCCCAGATGGCCATTTCCAGCCCCCTGATGGAGACCTCCATCAACGGCGCGCGGGGCGTTCTTATCAACATCACCGGCTCGGAGGATATGGGCCTGGAGGACGTAGAGACGGCGGCCAATCTGGTGCAGGCGGCGGCCCACCCGGATGCCAACATCATCTTCGGCGCGTCCTTTGACAATTCCATGGAGGACGAGATCCGCGGCAGCGTCATCGCCCCCGGCTTTGACGAGGACAGCCAGACGGCCCGCGCTGTTTCCACGGCCGGCGCTCCTGCCGCCGCCACGGTGGAGGACAGAAAGGAGAACCTCTTCTCCCAGGCCACCGAGATGGCAAGTGAGACCAAAAAGCCTGCCGAGGTCGAGCCGGAGGAGGAAGACCCCTTCGACAGCATCTTCAAGATATTCAACTCCAAATAAGTCAGTTTGCCAAAAAACCACGGCGAGACCTGCGGGCCTCCACCGTGGTTTTCTTGTGACCGTAAATGCCCTGCGCCGCAATCGCTCCGGTGCAGGGCAATAAATAAGCGATAAAAAACCATAAAACAGGTTTTTTATCGCTGCATATATATCACTTATTGTTATTGACGATATTGCCCTCGATTTTTTCAATCACGGACTCGAACACGGTCAGGTCTTCATCGGAAATGCCAACGAACAGGCTCTCCGTATAGCGGTTGATGCGGTCGTTGATTTTATCTCGGACGGCATGGGCTTTTTCCGTGGGAACCAGCCGCTTATAGCGGCCGTCAAAGGCGACCGGCTCGCGGACGAGGTAGCCGCTCTGGTCAAGGTGGTTGACGAGGCTTGCGACGGAGGAACCCCGGATGGAGAGATGGGCCTCCAAATCCTTGGGGAAAACGTCCCCGTGCTCTGACTTGCTTATGATAAACTCCAGAGCCATGGCCTGATTGCTGGTCAGAGGCATATCGTCAAAGAAGGACGAGAAGTGGATGTTCATCAGCCGGCGCAGTCGCTCCTGCTTATTTGTGATCCGTTTGTAATCCATAATTTTTCTCCCTAGTTGAGCAAGTTTTTTCTTCTATAAAGAGCATTATAACGCCAACAGGGTTTTTGTGTCAAGGACTGCGTGTGAGCCGAAAACCTAAAAAATGACCAAATTCATAGGCTTTCATTCAGCGTCTTAGCCAATGCTTCCAGCTTGCGCACAGCGGCGCGGTCGCCTTCCAGGAAGATGGCGCTTTGATCTGCCAGGGGCGCAAGGTGCGCTTTGCCGCAGGGAGAGACGATGGTCAGCCCGTCGGAGAAATCGGCGCCAAATTCCGCCATCGCTTCGCTGACGGCGCGCATGAGCCTTGCGCGGTTCCGGCAGGGAATGACCCGCCGGGGCGTCTCCTGAGCACCTGGCAGATGATACAGGCCGTTCAAGGCGTCCAGGTTGCACTGGTAATAGGCGTGGGGCGTGCCGATGTCGCACCAGTAGCCATCCATGACCTGACCCCGCATGGGGACGCCGAGCGAAAGCAGCCGGGGAAATAAATCCTTTGCAAAATCATAGGGATGCCCGGTGGGTATATAGTCCAGAATATCCGGGGAGAGGACGTATATCCCCGTGCTGACCTGATCTGTCACCACCCGCTCCCAGGTGGGCTTTTCCAGAAAACCAGTGATATTTCCCTCCCGGTCTGTGATAACGAGGCCATAGGGAAGCGGCTCCGCCTGCGCGGCCAGGGCGATGGTCGCGCCGCGCTTGTGGCCCGCTATCAGGGCGGAAAGGTCAAAATCGCAGGCGCTGTCCCCGCTGATGACCAGAACGGTTTCGTTTCCGATGAAATCCCGGCAGTTGAGGACAGCTCCTGCCGTACCTAAGGGCGAGCGCTCCTCCCGGTATATAATGGAAACGCCGAAGTCCGCTCCGTCCCGGAAATGCTCGCGGATAATCTGGGGCTGATAGTGCAGCGTCAGGCACAGCTGGTCAAAGCCGTTTTCCCGCAGGAGGGCCACCGTATGTTCCAGCAGGGGCGTTCCCAGCAGGGGCATCATAGGCTTTGGCAGGCCGCCGGATATGGCCCGCAGGCGGGTGCCTTCCCCGCCGGAGAGTATGACAGCTTTCAATGGGTTCACCTCGTGGTTAGTGTTTGCCGCCCCCGGCAAAATATGTGACGGGGCGTAAAATTGTTTGTAAAGTTCCGCGGAGTCTGTTATAATAATCTAATCCCGTTTTTTAGTTTTTTGGAGTAGTGGACAATGAACAAAGGTTCCAAAAAAATCGAAGAACCCGGAGGCCGGTTTTATATTCTGGTTCTTCTCATATTCGCGGCGGTCACCTACGTGCTTTTTGACCAGTTATACCTCGCGCTGGCGGAAGCCGCGGCGGCGGTGGTGCTTTTGTTTGTCAGCACGGCCATCAGCCGCCGCCGTCATCGGGAGCTGGTGAAGTATATCAAATCCGTCGCCTATGAGACGGAGGCGGCCAAGGACAACACCATGATGAATTTCCCGCTGCCTATGGCCACGTTTATGATGGACTCCGGCCGGATGGTGTGGGGGAACCAGGCGTTTTTCTCCATCTGTGGACGAAAGGAGCCGAGCTTCGACGTTTCCATCCAGACCCTTGTGCCGGAATTTCAGGACAAATGGATTTTGGAGGGCAAGACCCGCTGTCCCGGTCTGGTTGAGCTGAATGGCCGAAGATTTCAGGTTCATGGAAACCTGATAAGAGGTCAGAGCGATCAGCAAGTCAGCGGCTCCATGGGCATCACCTATTGGGTCGATGTTACAGATTATGACGATATACGGCGGGAATATGCCGCCTCCCGGCCCGTGGTTATCCTCATCATGCTGGATAACTTTGACGAGATGATGAAAAATGCCACCGACCGGGTTCGTACCGAGCTGCGCAACCAGATAGAGGATCGCCTGACCCAATGGCTTGAGGGAACGCGGGGCCTGTTCCGCCGGTATGACCGGGATAGGTATATCTATATCTGTGAGCGACGGTACTTCGACAAGCTGGAGCAGGAGAAATTCACCATTGTCGATGGCGTTCACTCCGTTGTGAACAGCTCCGGCATCCACGCCACGGTCAGCATCGGTGTGGGTCTCGAAGGGGCCAGCTATGAGGAGAATTTCAACTTTGCCTCCATGAGCGTGGAAATGGCGCTCTCCCGCGGTGGCGACCAGACGGTTATCAAAAACCGTATGAATTTTGAGTTTTACGGAGGCCGCGCCTCCGAGGTGGAGACCCGCACCAAGGTGAAAAGCCGCGTGGTGGCAAACGCCCTGTGTTCCTTCATCAAGGATGCCTCCACCACCTATGTCATGGGCCACAGCTATCCCGATATGGACGCCCTGGGCGCGGCGGTGGGCGTGTGTTGCATTGCCCGAAACTATGGCAAGCGCGTGCGGATTATTATGGGGAACGGCCCCACGGCCTGCTCCGCCATGATAAACGTACTGAAAAAGCAGAAGGAATACGAGGACATCTTCATCACGCCCAAGGAGGCTATGCTCCAGGCCAACAGCCGCAGTCTTCTCGTAGTGGTGGACACCAGCCGTCCGGAGCAGGTGGAGGACGAGGCTATCCTGAGAACCATCAGCCGCCTTGTCGTCATCGACCATCACCGGCGGGCCGCCAGCTATATTGAAAACGCGGCGCTGACCTTCCATGAGCCGTATGCGTCCTCCGTGTGCGAGCTGTTGGTGGAGCTTTTACAGGAGCTGGTGGAGCCGACCGCTATCCTGCGCTTTGAGGCGGAGGCCCTGCTGGCCGGTAGTGTGACGGACACGAAAAACTTCACCATGCGCACCGGCGAACGCACCTTTGACGCGGCGGCGTTCCTGCGCCGGACGGGGGCCGACCCTATTTCGGTCAAGCGGCTGCTGCAAAACGATATAGACAGCATGACTGACCGTTATCAGATTTTGGAGAGCGCCCGCATCTATAAGGGAAACATCTGCATTGCCGTTGCCAGCCATGTGGTAGACCGGGTGGTTGCGTCCCAGGCGGCGGATGAAATGCTGAACATCTCCGGGGTGGAGGCCTCTGTGGTGCTCTATCCCGCGCCTACCGGCGGGGTGATGCTCTCCGCGCGGAGCATCGGCGCCATGAACGTGCAGGTGCTGCTGGAAAAGCTGGGCGGCGGCGGAAATCAGTCCGCGGCCGGGGCGCAGATGACGGGCGTGACCGTTGAGGAAGCGGAGGCCCGGCTGAAAACAGCAATCGACGAATATTTGACATCATAAGGGGGATATAACCATGAAGGTCATTTTGCAAAAGGACATCAAGGGCCAGGGCAAAAAGGGCGAGCTGAAGGAGGTCTCCGACGGCTATGGCCGCAACTATCTGCTGCCCCGGGGCCTTGCGATAGAGGCTACGAAGGACAACCTGAACGCCATGCGGCTTCAGGATAAGGCACGTCAGGCCCAGATTGCCCGGGAAAAAGCCCAGGCGCAGGAATATGCGGAGCGTCTCAGCGGCGTGATTGTTCACGTCAAGGCTAAAGCCGGCACCGGCGGGCGGCTTTTCGGGGCCGTTACCTCCAAGGAGATTTCCGACGCGCTGGAGGCTCAGCACGGTATGAAGATTGAAAAGAACCAAATCGTTCAGACCGAGCCTATCAAGCAGTTCGGCACCTTCCAGGTGAAATGCAAGCTGGGCTATGAGATTTCCGGCGTCATCAACGTCATGGTGACGGAGGAGAAGTAAACGACAACGGACGGGGACAAGCGCCATGGATGAGCTTCTTGGGCGGCGGGTTCCCTATTCGGCGGAGGCAGAGCAGTCGATTTTGGGCGCGATGCTCATCGACCCGGCCTGTATCCCCGATGTGGTGAACAGCGTCAAACCTTCAGAATTTTATATCGACGTCAACCGGGAGATATTCGAGACGATTTTCTCCATGTTCAGCACGGGCATCAAGGTAGACCCGGTGACGGTTCTGGATCAGATGCGCGCCAGAAGGGTGTGGCGGGAAAATTCCCAGCAATACCTTGTGGAGCTGATGGACGTAACGCCCACGGCGGCCAATGTGCTGCAATACTGCGCCATCGTCCGGGAGCGCGCGCTGCTGCGTTCTCTTGGGGACACGGCGGCGGAGATTACGGAGCTTGTCTATCAGGAGGGCGGCCAGGCGGAGCAGGTGCTGGAGCTTGCGGAGCGGAAGATATACGCCATGCGCAAGGAGAGCGCCACCGGCGGTCTGGTGCCGCTGCCCCAGGTGCTCCAGGACGTCTTAAGCCAAATATCCCAGGCTGCCCAGAACGGCAGCAAGCTTCCGGGCCTGACTACAGGCCTTGCGGACATCGACGAATGCCTTCAGGGGCTTGGGGCGGGAGATTTTGTTCTGATTGCCTCCCGGCCCGGCATGGGCAAGACCAGTATTGCCCTGAACATGGCTGTCAGCGCCGCAAAATCCTCCGGCAAGACTGTGGCCGTTTTCTCTCTGGAAATGAGCCGGCAGCAGCTGGTGATGCGGCTTCTGTCCGGGGAGAGCCATATTGACAACTATCAGCTGTCCCAGGGACGCTTAAGCTCCGATGAGTGGAGCCGTCTGGCGGAGGCCGCCGGACAGCTCTCCCGAATAGATATACGCATTGACGACAACCCCAGCATGACGGTGGCGGAAATGGCCGCCCAGTGCCGGAGGCTGGATAATCTGGGCCTTGTGGTGGTGGACTATTTGCAACTGATGCAAAGCGCCGGCAGCGGCCATTCCTGGTCGAACGAGAGCCGCACCCAGGCCGTCAGCGATATAAGCCGCATGATGAAGGTCACGGCCAAGGAGCTGGGCGTGCCTCTGATATGCTTAAGCCAGCTCAGCCGCGCCAACGAAGCGCGGCAGAACAAGCGGCCCATGCTCTCCGATTTGCGGGAATCCGGCTCCATCGAGCAGGACGCGGACGCGGTCATCGGACTGTACCGGGAGGGATATTATGACCAGGAGTGCGAGGATCCCAACGCGGCGGAGGCCATCGTGCTGAAAAACCGCCATGGCCGTGTCGGCACGGTTTATCTGCGGTGGATACCTGAGTTTACAAGCTATGTGAACGACGAGCGCCGTCGTGACGAGGATGAATACTGAGCTGTTGCCCCGGGACGGGCGTATTTTATGCGCCGTGTCCGGCGGGGCGGATTCCATGTATTTGCTTTGCAGACTGCGGGAGCTGGGCTGTGACGTGTGCGCGGCCCACTATAACCACGGCCTGCGGGGCGAGGCTTCGGACAGAGACGAAGCGTTTGTCCGGGATTTTTGCGAGCGGGAGCATATCCCCTTTCTGACGGGCCGGGGAGATGTAAGGGCCTATGCCGCGGAAAACAGCATGAGCATAGAGGAGGCGGCCCGCGCCCTGCGCTATGACTTTCTGGGGCAGGCGGCGGAAACGCTCGGCGCGGCCGTTATTGCAACGGCCCACAACGCCGGAGACAATGGGGAAACTATGCTTTTGAATCTGGCCCGCGGGACGGGCCTGAAGGGCCTGTGCGGCATCCCGCCTGTGCGGGGGCGCATTGTCCGGCCTATGCTGGATGTGACCCATGAGCAGGCGCTGGAGTATCTCGCGGCCCATGACATTTCCCATGTGGAGGATGAGACGAACCGGCAGGACGAATATGCCAGAAATCGGGTGCGCCATTGGGCAGTTCCGGCGCTGGAAAGCGTCAATCCAGCATTTTCGCGTGCCGCCGGGCAGACGGCGGCTCTTCTGCGGGAGGACGAGGCGTTCCTGTCCAGACTTGCGGCGGAGTTTGTGGCCCAGTATAGGGAGGAAAATACACTTCCCGCAAAGATCCTGTGCGGCCAGCCGTTTCCCATCGCGTCCAGAGCCGTGCGGCTCATGGCGGGGCGGGAGCTTTCCTATGTCCATGTGCAGGCCGTCCTGAAGACAGCCCGGGACGGGGGCGTGGCGGATGTGCCGGGTATGGCCGTCGGCCGGGAAGGAGACAGACTGGTCTTCGGCATAAAGCCGGCGGCTCCGATACAACCGCGGACGATATTGGTGCCCGGTCGGACGGATATTCCGGAGGCGGGAATCGCGCTGATTTGCACAAAAATATCTGCCTTTCCTCCCGTTGTTCACAAGCAGTTCAACATT
Source organism: Oscillospiraceae bacterium (assembly GCA_020866945.1). Classification (GTDB taxonomy): domain Bacteria; phylum Bacillota; class Clostridia; order Oscillospirales; family Oscillospiraceae; genus CAJOIG01. Next base: position 10,676 of record JAJBVW010000035.1, on the reverse strand, counting down.
TTTTTCTTTAATTGTGAGAATATATATGGTAACATAATGGTTACTGCGCGTCAGCCGGGGGACAGGCTGCGCCCTGTGGGGCGCGGCTGCACGAAGGAGCTGAAGCAGCTTTTTCAGGAAACAGGCGTTCCCTTCTGGCGGCGGCAGGGCGTTCCCGTCCTGCGGGACGAGCGGGGCGTTATCGCCGTGTGCGGCGTCGGCCCTGCGGAACGGGCAGCCGCCCGGCCAGAGGATAATAATATCATACAAATAGAATTTATCCGGCTTTGAGGCCGGATAGGGGAGGACAAACAAAATGCGCGAGGATCTGGAAACGATTTTTGCCAGCGAGGAGGAGCTTCAGGAGCGCGTTCGGGCGCTGGGAGCACAAATAACCAGAGATTATCAGGGCAAGACGCCCCTGTTTGTGGGCGTGCTGAAGGGATGCTTCATCTTCATGGCGGATCTTGTCCGGGCGTGTGACGTGAAATGCACGGTGGATTTCATGGTGGTATCTAGCTACGGCGACGGGACGACCTCCACCGGGGCGGTGAAGATTGTGAAAGACCTTTCGGAGAACGTCGAGGGCCGGGATATTATCATTGTGGAGGATATTCTGGACAGCGGCAATACCCTGAGCTATCTGAAAAAATACATGGAGGCGCGGAAACCCGCGTCTATACGCATTGTAACACTGATGGACAAACCGGATCGCCGGACGGCGGACGTGACGGCGGATTATGTGGGATTTGAGATCCCGGACGCTTTTGTGGTAGGGTACGGGCTGGATTACCAGCAGCAATACCGCAACCTGCCCTATATCGGCGTGCTCAAGCCGGAAATTTATTCTTGAGGTAAGTCGAGGTAAGTCTATGGAGAACAATAATAACAACAACAATCGGAATCGCGGCAATAACCGGCGAATCAGGGATATTGGCTTTTATGCCCTGATTTTGGTGGTGCTTCTGGCCACGGTGTATTCCCTGACCGGCACCTCTACTACCGTTACTGTGACCTATTCTGAGGTCATAGACCTGTTTGATAATCAGCAGGTGGAGTCCTTCGTTGTCTCCGGCGACGATTTGTATCTTTATCTGCGTGAGCCATATGAGGGCGTGACGGAGATTGTAAAGACGCTGCGGGACGTAAACCAGTTTAATGAGGATCTGGGAGATACCATCAAGGAGCAGAAGGCCGCAGGCATCCTGACGGAGTACGACTATGACGAGGGCTGGACGGCTCCGTGGTGGCTGTCGTTCATCCCATATCTTATCGTCATTGTGGTGTTCGGCGTCTTGTGGTATGCCATGATGAGCAGAGCCGGCGGCGGTGCCGGGGGCGTTGCGAAATTTTCCAAGGCCCACACCCGTGTGGCCTCGGAGGATCAGAAGAAAAAGACCTTTGCCGACGTAGCCGGATGCGACGAGGAGAAGGAGGAGCTTCAGGAAATTGTGGAGTTTCTCAAAAATCCAGGCGCTTATACCGCCATGGGGGCGCGCATCCCCAAGGGCGTCCTGCTGGTCGGCCCTCCGGGAACCGGCAAGACCCTGATGGCAAAGGCCGTGGCGGGGGAGGCCGGCGTGCAGTTCCTGTCCATTTCCGGCTCTGATTTTGTGGAGCTGTATGTGGGCGTCGGCGCGAGCCGTGTAAGAGATCTTTTCGAACAGGCGAAAAAGGTGGCCCCGGCCATCATCTTCATAGACGAGATTGACGCCGTTGGCCGTCAGCGCGGCTCCGGCCTGGGCGGCGGTCATGACGAGCGGGAGCAGACGCTGAACCAGCTTCTGGTGGAAATGGACGGCTTTACCAACAACGAGGGCGTCATTGTCATGGCGGCCACGAACCGCTCGGATATTCTGGATAACGCTCTCCTGCGTCCCGGCCGCTTTGACCGGCAGGTATATATCGGCCTGCCCGACGTGAAGGGCCGCGAGGAGATTTTGAAGGTTCACGCCAAGGATAAGCCCCTGGGGGACGACGTTGACCTTAACTCCATTGCCCGGGGCACCCCCGGCTTCTCCGGCGCGGATTTGGAGAACCTCTTAAACGAGGCCGCGCTGCTGGCCGTGCGCCGCCACCGCCGCTTCGTGGTGAACGCGGATATTGACGACGCCATCCTCAAGGTGGCCATGGGTCCGGAGAAGAAGAGCCGGGTTATCTCCGAAAAGGAGCGGCGGCTGACCGCCTATCACGAGTCCGGCCACGCCACCGCCGCGAAATATCTGGAGCACGTTGACCCGGTTCACTATATCACAATTATTCCCCGCGGCCGCGCAGGTGGCTTTACCTTGATGCGGCCCACGGAGGACAAGACCTTCCAGGCCCGCCTGCCTAGGGTTGAGGCCTTCGTCATGGCCCTGGGCGGACGGACGGCGGCAACGCGGGTTCTGGACGACATCTCCACCGGCGCCTCCGGGGATATCCAGCAGGCGTCTAAGCTGGCCCGTTCCATGGTGATGCAGTACGGCATGAGCGACCGGCTCGGCCCCATCAGCTATGACGACTCCGGCCACAGCCTGTTCATTGGCCGGGACTTCGGCACCACCAAGTCTTATTCCGAGGAGACCGCCGCCATTATCGACGAGGAGGTCAAGCGGATATTCGACGAGGCCTCCGCCAAGTGCGAGGAGATACTCAACGCCCACCGGGAGCAGCTTATCGCCGTGGCGGAATATTTGCTGGTGCATGAGTCCATGGACGGCGCGGATTTCGATTACTTCTGTGACCACGGAGAGCTTCCTCCGAAGCAGGAGGCCGCACCGGCTTCGCAGGAGCCGGAGCCGGAACCTCAGGACGTGCCGGAATCCGCCGGACAGGAAGCGCCCCAGGAGACCCCCGACCAGGAGCCGGAAGCCCGCCCTGATCCGCCGTTTCCGTCTGATTCAGAGGAATTATAAAAACCAACGCAAGAGGCGGGCCATGCCCGCCTTTTGCGGTAATAGCATAGGAGAGAAAAAACATGAAATTAGGCATCGTAGGACTCCCCAACGTGGGGAAAAGTACGCTTTTTAACGCCCTGACGAACGCCGGGGCGGAATCGGCCAATTATCCGTTTTGCACCATTGACCCCAATGTGGGGGTAGTGGCTGTGCCGGACGAGCGGCTGGATTATCTCGCGGAGCTTTATCAGCCCAAGAAATATACCCCGGCGGTGATTGAGTTTGTGGACATTGCCGGCCTTGTGAAGGGAGCCAGCCAGGGGGAGGGCCTGGGCAACAAGTTTCTCGCGAATATCCGGGGCACGGACGCCATCGTCCACGTGGTGCGCTGCTTTGACGACCCCAACATCATCCGCCACGAGTGCTCCACCGACCCGGCGGGGGACATCGAGACCATCAACCTGGAGCTTATTATGGCCGACCTGGAGATGATACAGCGCCGCCTGGAAAAGGCTCAGAAGTATTTGAAATCGGGGGACAAGAAATACGCCAAGGAGGCGGAAGTGCTCTCCCGTCTGGCGGATTGGCTGAACGAGGGGAAATCCGCCCGCAGCTTCCCCTGTGAAAAAGACGAGGCGGAGCTTATCGGCCAGTCCGACCTGCTGAGCCTGAAGCCGGTGATATATGCCGCCAACATGGATGAGGACGGCTTCGCGGACGCGGAAAACAGCCCTTACTATCAGCAGGTGGCGGCTGTGGCGGCCCAGGAGGGCAGCTCCGTGCTGCCTGTGTGCGCCCGATTTGAGCAGGACATCGCGGAGCTGGACGACCCGGAGGACAGAGCAATGTTCATGGAGGAACTTGGCCTGACGGAATCCGGCCTGGAACGGCTGATAAAAAGCTCCTATGACCTGCTGGGGCTTATCTCCTTTTTGACCTGCGGGGCGGACGAGTGCCGGGCCTGGACGATCACCAGAGGGACGAAAGCGCCCCAGGCCGCTGGGAAAATTCACACGGACTTTGAGCGGGGCTTCATCCGCGCAAACGTCATTGCCTTTGATGACCTGAAAGCCTGCGGCAGCGAGGCGGCGGCCAGGGAAAAGGGCCTGCTTCGGGCCGAGGGCAAGGAATACGTCATGCAGGACGGCGACGTCGTCCATTTCCTGTTCAATGTCTAAGCGCATATCTTTGCTGGACGGCTGGCGGGGTCTGGCCTGCTTGCTGATGATTGTCTATCACCTGCTGTTCGATTTTTATATGTTCGGCTGGGTGGGCCGGAGCTTTATCTTCGGCACGCCTATGGTGATATTCGAACGGTTCATCGCCTATTCCTACATACTCTGCGCCGGTATCAGCGCACACTATACCCACAGCAACCTGCGCCGGGGGATTATCACCGCCGGGGCCGGGGTTCTGGTGATTATCGCCTCCTTTATTGTGGACGCACCAATCCTGTTCGGCGTTCTGCAATTTCTGAGCGCGGCGATGATTCTTTATGCGCTGATTGGCCGGTGGACGGAAAAGGTGCCGGAAAAAATCGCACCGTTTCTCTGGTTGGGGTTGTTCATCCTTACAAAGCTGTGGACGGATAATACCCTGGTTCAGGTTAAATGGCTGTTCTGGCTGGGGTTCAAATACAGCGGCTTCGTGTCCTATGATTATTTCCCTATCCTGCCGTATATTTTCCTGTTTCTTCTTGGAACCTGGCTTGGCCGACAGCTTAAAAAGCTTCAGGAGCGAAGCCCGGAAAGTCCGCTTCTTACCGCCCAGGCGCCAAAGATTCTCACCTGGCCGGGACAGCACAGTCTTTGGATATATCTGCTGCATCAGCCGATTTTGTACGGGGCCTGCCTTGTGGCCTATCTTCTTCTGTGAGCTATGAGTACATTTCTGTGGCTGTCGTCCAGCGCCGTTATGCTGGCGCTGCTGGGCTGCCTTGCGTTTCGGGCCGCGCAGGAGCTTTTTGGCCTTGACCTGCGCGACGGGACGCTTGCGCTCAAAAAGGTATTTCTTGCGCCTGCAAGCTGGCATCCTGTTGTCATTTTTGCCGTTTCCCTGGCCGTGCTGTGGATGACGGCGCTGCTGGGCTATGTTTTCGATACCGGCGGCGTGTCAGGCTTTGCGGCTCATCTCTATACCCGCATGACCGAGGCGGGGGATGCGCCCCGCTATATTTACATGGCGGAAAACGGCTATGTCACCTCCGGGGAATATGTGAACAACATCGTGTTCTATCCCCTGTACCCCCTATTGATGGCGGGGGTGGGGGCGCTGCTGGGAGGCCGGACGGCCCTGGCGGGGATGATCATATCCCAGATATGCTATGGCCTGTCCGCTGTGTTCGTGGCGAAGCTGGCCCGGCGGGACTGCGCCCATCCCAGCGCCGCGCTGGCCGCCTATTGGCTGTATCCCTTCGGCTTTTTCTGTATGGGCGTATTTACAGAGGGACTTTTCCTGCTGCTGACGACGGCGGGCCTGTACTGCATCCGGGAGCGAAAATGGGGCTGGGCCGGTATCATAGGATTTTTCTGCGCCCTGACAAGGGTGCAGGGGTTGCTGCTTCTCCTTCCAGGGATATACTGCGCCTGGCGGGATGTCCGCGCCAACGGCTGGCGCTGGCGGCTTTTGTGGCTGGCGGGGCCGGTGTGCGGCTTTGGGGTATATCTGCTCATCAATAAAATCGTCTGTGGGGACTTTCTGGCCTTCCAGTATTATGAGAGCATTTCCCCCTGGTGGCAGACGACCCAATGGCTGGGCCGCACCGTCGCCCAGCAGTGGGAGATGGCCCTGGCCTATCCTGGCTTGGCCAAGTGGATATACTGGCCCCAGCTCGCTTTATATTTTATCGCGGCAGCGCTGCTGTTTGCGGGCTGGCGGCGAAGGCTGGATACCGCCTATGTCCTCCACGGCGCGGCGTACCTGGGTATGTGCTATACAGCCTCCTGGCTCATCAGCGGTGGCCGCTATATGCTGGGCTGCATCCCTGTGTATCTGTGCGTCGGCAGCCTGGATAAAAAATGGCTGCGCTATGGCCTGCTGACCGCAGAGGCAGTCTTTTTGCTGCTTTGCAATTACTGGTTCATGCAGGGACAGGCGATTATGTAGAGAAGAAGCTGACGTTTACGCCTATCAAAGAGCCGCGCTGAAACGGATGTTTCGGCGCGGCTTTGGCGTAAGGGGCTTATTGGTCATAAAAATCATTCAGCGTATAGGTTTTTCCCTTGGACTTGTATCCGGGAAAGGTGTCCAGGCAGACGCTGTGCAGGCTGTTGAAGATGCTTTTTTCAATGTTGGGGTCGTCCTGCCGAAGGCGGCGGAGGAGGTTTTTTATTTCCTGGCGCTTGGAGCCGCCGTTGTCGCAGGAGGCGCAGTTTTCCGTGAAGCGGCAGGCGCACTGGATAAACTGGAGATGGTTGTATCTGGCCCAGGCGATGATGTCCTCCTCGTGGACGCAGTACAGGGGGCGGATAAGCTCCATGCCGGGGAAGTTGGTGCTGTGGAGCTTTGGCATCATGCCCTGGAGCTGGGAGCCGTAGAACATCCCGATCAGGGTAGTCTCGATGACGTCATTAAAGTGATGGCCCAGGGCGATCTTGTTGCAGCCCAGCTCCCTGGCCTTGCTGTACAGATACCCCCGCCGCATACGGGCGCAGAGATAGCAGGGGGATTTTTCCGTGCTGTTGGCCACCTCGAAGATGTTGCTCTCAAAGATGGTGATGGGAACCTCCAGCAGCCGGGCGTTTGCCTCAATCCTCCGACGGTTCAGCTCGTTATAGCCGGGATCCATGACCAGAAAGGTCAGGGAAAAGGGAACCTCGCTGTGGCGGTGAAGCTCCTGCATCAGCTTCGCCATCAGCATGGAATCCTTGCCGCCGGAAATGCAGACGGCAATGCTGTCCCCGGCCTGTATCAGGCTGTATTTTTTGACCGCGGCGACGAAGGGCGTCCACAGGGCCTTGTGATATTTTGTGATAATGCTCCGCTCGATGAGCTGGCAGGGGGTAAGGTTTCTAGCCATGACAGACAGGCTCCTTAACATACTGTGATTATAGGAAATCATAGCATGATTCCCGTCCTGTGTCAATTCTATGTGGAATAGGGACTGTACATTTTGGAGAAAACCTATTATAATAGTAAATTATTAAAGCAATGCCAATGCCAATACCCGTAAGGAGGGCCGGAATGAAGCTGGATATTGACGAGGCCCTGCGGTATGCGGGGGTGCGGGGAGAGCCGCCCGAAGCGCTGCGGCGTCAGGCGGAGGCGGTGGCCGAAGAGCTGGCCGAAGCTGTCCGGCCCAGGTATACCTATCGGATATTTGCAATACAGCGGCGCTCGGATGGTTTTTATCTGCCGGAGGCGGACATCCTTCTGTCGGGGGAGAGCGCGGCCCGTATGCTCGCGGAATGTGACCGTGCGGCACTGCTGGCCTGCACCCTAGGAGCGAAGTTTGACGCCATGCTCCGAACGGAGCAGGCGCGGGATATGGCCCAGGCCTTGCTTTTGGACGCCTGCGGCAGTGCCTGGGTGGAGGCGGGCTGCAACGAGGCGGAGCGGGAGCTGAAAGCACGTCTGTCGGGGACGTATCTGACTGACCGCTTTTCCCCCGGCTATGGAGATTTGCCACTGGCGCTCCAGCCCGCCGTTTGCGCCGTGCTGGACACCCAGCGGCGGCTGGGCCTGTGCGTCACGGAGAGCCTTTTAATGAACCCTGGCAAGTCCGTCACCGCCGTCATCGGCATTGCGGAGAGACCCCAGGCGGCCCGGATACGGGGCTGCGCCTGCTGCGCTATGCGAGAGAGATGCACACTGCGAAAGGGAGGAAAGCACTGTGGGAATTGATTTCACCAGCGGTTTTATCATATTGGACGGAGCCATGGGCACCGTATTGCAGCAGCGGGGCCTGCCCCCCGGCGGACAGCCGGAGCTTCTGAACCTGACGGAACCGGC
>JAJBVW010000035.1:0-2768 GCA_020866945.1 Oscillospiraceae bacterium | reverse complement strand
GACCTGTTCCGGGAGATGATGGAGGCCGGAGCCGCCGCCGGGGCGGATTTGATCGCCATCGAGACCATGACGGATCTCTATGAGGCTAAGGCCGCCCTGTTGGCCGCGAAGGAGGCCACGAGCCTGCCTGTGCTGGTGACGATGTCCTTTGACGAGAGCGGCCGCACCTTTACCGGCTGCACCGTACCCTCCATGGCCCGAACCCTGGAGGGGCTGGGGGCGGACGCCATCGGCCTGAACTGCTCCCTGGGGCCTGACCTGCTGGCGCCCCTTTTGAAGGAGCTTTGCGAAAATACCCGCCTGCCGGTGGTGGCGAAGCCCAACGCGGGCCTGCCTGACCCGGTGGACGGCCACTACGACATGGGGCCGGAGGAATTTGCCCAGGCCCTGCTCCCCTGCGTGGAGGGGGGCGTCACCATCCTGGGGGGCTGCTGCGGCACCAGCCCGGACTATATCCGCGCATTGCGGAGGGCCCTGGCGGGACGGACACCGGCCCAGCGGCATTACGACGACGTCAGCTTCGTCTGCACCCCTGTGTGTCCCACCCGGCTGGACGGGGTGCGGGTCATCGGAGAGCGGATCAATCCCACCGGGAAAAAGCGGTTCCAGCAGGCCCTTCTGGAAAACGACCTGGACTATATCCTGGACGTAGCCATCCAGCAGGAGGACGCGGGGGCGGATATTCTGGACGTGAACGTGGGATTTCCCGGCGTGAACGAGGCGGAAATGCTGCCCCGGGTGGTGAAAAAGCTGCAAAGCGTCATCTCCCTGCCGTTACAGCTAGACTCCTCCGACCCGAAGGCCCTGGAGGCGGGGCTGCGGGTCTATAACGGCAAGGCCGCGGTGAACTCCGTCAACGGGGAGGCGGAGGTGCTGGAACGGGTGCTGCCCATCGTGAAAAAATACGGCGCGGCGGTGGTGGGCCTGACCCTGGATAAAACAGGGGTTCCCCAGACCACGGAGGAGCGGGTGACCATTGCCCGGCGCATCATGGACGCGGCGGCGGCCCATGGCATCCCCAAGGCGGATCTGTGGATAGACTGCCTGACCCTGACCGTTTCCGCCCAGCAGGAGCAGGCGCGGGAGACCCTGGAGGCGGTGCGGATCGTCCGTCATGAGATGGGCTTGCAGACCGTGCTGGGGGTGTCCAATATCTCCTTCGGCTTGCCGAACCGGCCCCTGATCACCCAGACCTTTTTGACCCAGGCCATGACCGTGGGCCTGACCCTGCCTATCATCAACCCCAATCAGCGGGAGATGATGGATGCGGTGTTCGCCTTCCGGCTCCTGTCCTGCGAGGATACGGAGTGTCGGGCCTATGTGGCCCGGTTCGCGGGGCAGTCCACGGCGGTGCAGGCGGCCCCCGCAGACAAAGGGGCGCTGACCATGGACGAGGCTATTATCCGGGGCCTGAAAACCGACGCTGGGAGACTGGCAAAGGAGGCCCTGGCCACAGAGGACGAGCTGGCCCTGGTGGAGCAGCACCTGATTCCCGCCCTGGATAAGGTGGGGGAGGGGTACGAGGCGGGGACGCTGTTCCTGCCCCAGCTTCTCAGTGCGGCGGGAGCCGCCCAGTCCGTTTTCGAGGTCATCCGCGCCTCTATTGCCGAGAAGGGCGGAACCCCGGTGAAAAAGGGCCGCATCGTTTTGGCCCCCGTCCAGGGGGACATTCACGACATCGGCAAGAATATCGTAAAAACGGTTTTGGAAAATTACGGCTACGACGTCATCGACTTGGGGAAGGATGTGCCGCCGGAGACGGTGCTGCAAACCGTTCAGGAGCAGAACATTCGGCTGGTCGGCCTGTCTGCCCTGAGGACAACCACGCTGCCATCCATGGAAAAAACCATTCAGGTTCTCCATACGCTGCCGGAGCCGCCGGTGACGTTCGTGGGCGGTGCGGTGGTGACGCCGGAATACGCAAAACAGATGGGCGCGGATTATTATTCCAAGGACGCCCGTCAATCGGTAGAAATAGCGAGAAAGGTATTGGGCTGATATGGACATACGCGCATATTTATCGCAGGGAAAGCCCCTGCTGTTCGACGGGGCCATGGGGACATATTTTGCCTCCCTGTCTGGCCGGGCGCAGGAGCGCTGCGACCTGGCGAATTTGAACCGCCCGGAGGAGATTGCCGCCATTCACCGGGCCTATCTGGACGCACGCTGGATATAGGCGAGACCTGCCTTTCTGTCATGCCGAATGCGGGGTATCCCACAGTTTTGGGCCATCGGGCGGTGTTCGGCGGCCAGCCGGATTATTTCGGCGGTCAGCTTGCGGAGATTGTCCGCGCGGGGGCCTCCATCGTAGGGGGCTGCTGCGGCACCACGCCGGCGCATATCGCCCAGGCGGCCGCCGCGCTGAAAAATCCCCTCCCGGCGGCGGTGTCCGTGGAGCCAAACGTCCCGTCGTCGGCGGCCCCTGCCACGAACCCGCTGTGGGACAAGCTGGCTGCCGGAAAGCGAGTGGTGGCGGTGGAGCTTGACCCTCCGGCGGATGACGATATAGCTCCATTCCTGGAAGGTGTGCGAGCGTTGCGGGACGCGGGAGCTGACGCCGTGACCATTGCGGACTGCCCCATTGGCCGGCCCCGGGCGGACAGCAGCCTGCTGGCCTGCAAGGTCAAGCGGGAGCTTGGCATGGAGCCGCTGCCCCATATGACCTGCCGGGACAGGAATATGAACGCTACCAAGGCCCTGCTGCTGGGCCTTTCCATGGAGGACGTCCACAACGTCCTGCTGGTGACAGGCGACCCCATCCCCACAGA
>JAJBVW010000129.1:3564-5253 GCA_020866945.1 Oscillospiraceae bacterium | reverse complement strand
TGGCCGACCCGCCGGTGCTGATTCTGGATGAGGCCACCAGCTCCATCGACACCCGCACGGAGGCTCTCGTGCAGAAGGGCATGGACGCGCTGATGAAGGGCCGCACAAGCTTCGTCATTGCCCACCGACTCTCCACCGTGCGCAACTCTGACTGCATCATGGTCATGGAGCAGGGCAGCATCATAGAGCGCGGTACCCACGATCAGCTCATGGAGAAAAAAGGCCGGTACTACCAGCTCTACACGGGCAACAGCATCGGCATGGAATGAACGTAATAAACGCGAAAAAGAAGGTCGTCCCACACGGGGCGGCCTTCTTTTTCGCGATATTTTCTTTTGAACGGGATGGGAAGCTCTCAGCCGCCCAGATATGCCTTTTTTATCTCGTCGCTCTGTGCAAGCTCTGCGCCGGTGCCGGAGACGGCAATGTTGCCGGATTCCAGAACATAGGCGCGGTCAGCGATTTGAAGGGCCATTTCCGCGTTCTGCTCCACCAGAAGGATGGTGGTGCCAGCCTTGTGGAACTCCTTGATAATGTCGAATATCTGCTCCACGAGGATAGGGGCGAGGCCCATGGACGGCTCATCGAGCATCAGGAGCTTGGGGTGGCTCATCATGGCGCGGCCCATGGCCAGCATCTGCTGCTCGCCGCCGGACAGGGTGCCGGCAATCTGGTCTTTCCGCTCCAGCAGGCGGGGGAAGTGCTGGAACACGTTGTCGAAGTCCTCCTGAGGTATCTTCTTGCTGATATACGCGCCCATTTCGAGGTTTTCCAGGACGGTCATCTGCAAGAAAATGCGGCGGCCTTCCGGCACATGGGCCAGGCCCTTGGCGGTCAGCTTGTAGCAGTCGGTGTGGGTGATGTCCTCATCCAGGAAGGTAATCTTGCCGGTCTTTGGGTGCATCATGCCGGAGACGGTTTTCAGCGTCGTGGATTTGCCCGCGCCGTTCGCACCGATAAGGGCCACGATTTCGCCCTCGTTTACCTCAAAGGATATGCCCTTCAAGGCGTTGATATTGCCGTAAAATACGTTGATATTCTCGACCTTCAGCACGTTATTTCGCCCCCCTCTTGCCAAGATATGCCTCGATGACCACAGGGTCAATTTTTATCTCCTCCGGCACGCCCTTCGCGATAATCTTGCCGTAGTTCAATACGCAAATGCCCTCGCAGATACCCATGACCAGATTCATGTCATGCTCAATCAGGAGCACGGCGATGTGGAACATATCCCGAATCTTGCGGATGTTTGCCATCAGATCCTCGGTCTCAGAGGGGTTCATGCCGGCGGCAGGCTCATCCAGCAGAAGCAGGCTGGGGTTTGTAGCCAGCGCGCGGAGAATTTCCAGGCGGCGCTGTGCGCCGTAGGGGAGCGCACCGGCCTTTACGTCGGCAACATCCTCCATGCCGAAGATGCTCAGAAGCTCCATGGCCCGCTCGCGGGCGACCCGCTCGGCCTTCCAGTAGCTTGGCAGACGCAGGATGCTTGCGGCCACGTTATAGTTCATTTCATTGCTCAGCCCCACCAGGACGTTGTTGATAACGGTCATGTCATTGAACAGGCGGATGTTCTGGAAGGTGCGGGCGATGCCGCGCTTGCAGACCTGGTTGGTTTTGAGGCCGCGGGTCTCCTTGCCGTCCAGCAGGATGGTGCCGCGGGTGGGGGTGTAGACGTTCGTCAGCATGTTA
>JAJBVW010000129.1:0-3554 GCA_020866945.1 Oscillospiraceae bacterium | reverse complement strand
ATTAAATACTGTGGTCTTGCCCGCGCCGTTGGGGCCGATAAGACCCGCAATCTCCGTGCGGCCAATGGTCAGGTTAAAATCGTCCACCGCCACCAGGCCGCCGAAGTCGATGCCAAGGTGATGGCATTCCAGGATAGGGGATTTGTCAATGTCCCGCGGGGGAATGAAAGCGTTGGAGGGGACAGGGGTCAGCTTTGGCTGCTCATTCATTTTTCGTACCTCCCGCTTTTTTCTTTCGTCTGAATAGTCTGCCGTTCATGATGTTTTCAATGATGCCGGTGAAGGAGAAGTCATACTGTCCCATCAGGCCGGAGGGCTTGAATATCATCACGATGATAAGCAGCAGGGAATAGATTACCATGCGGTACTCGCTCAGGCTCTGCATGACCAGAGGCAGGGCGGTCAGCACGGTAGCCGCCACGGCGGAGCCGAGCATACTGCCCATGCCGCCCAGCACCACCATGACCAGGATGTTGATGGAGGCCATGAAGTCGAAGCTCTTGGGGAACAGGCTGCCCTGATACCCCGCGTAAAGCGCCCCGGCCACACCGGCAAAGAAGGCGGACACCGCGAAGGTAAAGACCTTATAGTAGGTCAGGTTGATGCCGCAGGCGTCGGCGGCAATCTCGTTGTCCCGGATGGAGAGGATGGCCCGCCCGTGCCGGGAGTGCATGATGGTGTGTATCACATAGCAGGTGACGGCCACGGAGGCGAACACCACAAAGAACCCGGAATACTTGGGGATGTTCAGCAGGCCCGGCGTGCCGCCGGTGATGTTTGGCAGGTTTATGATGCAGATGCGTATGATCTCACTGAAGCCAAGCGTGATAATGGCCAGATAGTCGCCCTTTAAGCGCAGGGCAGGGATGCCGATGATAACGCCAAAAAGAGCGGCGGCAAGTCCGGCCACGATAAGGCCCAGCAGGATGGTCAGAAAGCTCGGCATGACGCTCTGCGTGGCCTTCCAGAACAAGGCTCCGGCGTAAGCGCCGACGGCCATAAATCCGGAGTGACCCAGAGGAAGCTGGCCCAGATAGCCGACCACCATGTTCAGGCTGACGGCCAGAATAATATAGATGCCGATCTGCTGAATAATGGCGGTAGTGGCCCGGTTGAAGGCTCCGGCGTTCATCAGCGCCGTGCCGCCTGCCAGAATCAATACTGTCAGGACGGTGTTAATAAGGTATTTTATCGGTGTCGGGATTGTGCGTTCGTGTTTCATGATTGCGCCTCCCTTAAACTTTCTCATTCATGGAGCGGCCCATAAAGCCGGTGGGCTTCACAAGCAAAACCACGATGAGGACAAGATAGACCACCGCGTCTGTCCAACTGGAAAGTCCCACGGCGTTCACGATGACCTCCGCCATGCCGATGGCAAAGCCGCCCAGCATAGCGCCAGGGATGGAACCAATGCCGCCCAGAACGGCGGCGACGAAAGCTTTAATGCCAAGCAGATAGCCGGTGGTGGGCTTCACCTGAGGGACAGAGCAGCAATAGAGAATTGCGCCGATACCGGCCAGCGCTGCGCCAATGGCGAAAGTATAGTTAATGGTGCGGTTGACGTTAATGCCCATAAGCTGCGCCGCGCCTGTATCTTCAGATACGGCGCGCATGGCCTTGCCCATTTTTGTTTTCTGCACCAGTAGATTCAGAATGACCATGGAGATTACGGCCACCACAATGGTGACGATAGTGGTCAGGGAGACAGTCACACCGCCCAGGGAAAAGTTGACGTTTGCAATGATCTTGGAGCTGGGGAAGCTCCTGGGATCTGCGCCCCAGATGAGCTGGGCCAGATTCTCCAGCAGATAGGAGACGCCTATGGCCGTGATGAGCAGGCTCAGACGAGGAGCAGAGCGCAGGGGCTTGTAGGCGACCTTCTCAATGACACAGGCGAGAATCATGCAGCCAAGGATGGAAAGAAGAATGGCAATGACGGGTGAGACCTGCGCACCTATCAGGAGCAGCGCTATGTAGCCGCCGACCATGATGATGTCGCCATGGGCGAAGTTTAATAGCTTGATAATGCCGTAGACCATGCTGTAGCCCAAGGCAATCAGCGCATAAATGCTTCCCAGACGCAGGCCGTTGAGCAGATGCTGAAATATGATCATGGAGTTCACCTCTGTTTCTATAAATACCAATACCGGCCGGGAGTAAAGCCCGGCCGGACATGGATGCGGTTAAATATCAGCCGCCATAGCTGCCCCAGAAGGACTCAGCGCCATCAGTAAAGGTGATGATAGCGGCAGTCTTCTGCGGGTTGTTGTATTCGTCATAGGTGACGTGGCCAGTGACATAGTCGCTGTCCGTAGCTGCCATGGCGTCGATAATGGCCTGAGAATACTCGGCGGTGCCATACTCTACGCCGTCAGCCTCCGCTACGGCAATGGCGTCGCACAGAATCCAGGCGGCGTCGTAGCCCTGGGCTGCGAACATACCAGGAACCTCGCCGTACTTCTCTTCATAGTCGGCCAGGAACTGCTGCACCAGCTCAGAGGTGTCCTCTGCGGAGTAGCCGGAGCAGTAATAAGCGCCGTTGAGGAGGGTGGGATCGTCGATGGTGTCCACGGTGGAGGACCAGCCGTCCACGCCCAGATAGGTGGCAGTGATGCCGGCGCTGGCGGCCTGGGTCACGATCAGCGCAACGTCGTTGTAATAGACGGGCAGGAAGATAACGTCAGGATCGGCAGCGGCGATGTTGGCAAGCTGGCTGGAGAAGTCCACAGAGCCGGAGGCATAGCTCTCGTCAGCGACGCTCTCAATGCCAAGGGCCTCGCACTCAGCTACAAAGTACTCATAAACGCCGGTGGAGTAGGTGTCGCCGTTGTCATACAGAACGGCAGCGGTGGTGGCGCCCAGCTCCTCAGCGGCGAAGTCCGCCATCGTGGTGCCCTGGAAGGGGTCGATGAAGCAGGAGCGGAACATATTGCTGTAGACCGTGTCGGACTCCTCATCATAGGTGATGGAGGTAGCGGTGGCGGAGGCGGTGATCATCGGGGTGTTGTCCGCCTGGCTCTCCACCACAACGGCGGTGCAGGGGGCGGTGGTCACGTCGCCGATGATGGCGACAGCGCCCTGGTCAAGCAGGTAGTTATAGCCGGTGATGGCCTTGGTGGTGTCGCCCTCCTCATCGTAATACACGACGCGGACAGTCTTGCCATTGATGCCGCCGGCAGCGTTCAGCTGCTCGACATACAGGTCAACACCGTTCATCACGGCCAGGCCGTACTGGGCCACATTGCCGGTCTGGGGGCCAAGCCAGCCGATGACAATTTCGCCGCCGTCGGCGGTCTCCTCGGTCTCGGCAGCCTCTTCGGTCTCTTCGGTCTCAGTGGTGGTCTCGCTCTCGGTGGTGGAGGAGCTTTAAGAGTTGCTGGAGCAGCCGGCAAACACGCCTACCATGAAAACCAGAACAAGAAGAAGAGCCATGATCTTTTTCATGCTGTTCATTGGAGTTATACCTCTTTCCATAAATTTTATTTCCTGCCGTATATCCGGGATGGGACGTGACAGCGTCCCGCTGACGGAGAGCGGCTGAAATACAAAATGAA
>JAJBVW010000180.1 GCA_020866945.1 Oscillospiraceae bacterium | reverse complement strand
TCCGCTCCGCCCATTTGAGCGCGGGCCAAGGCTTGAAGCTCTTCGTCCGAGGTTATTGTATAATTCATCATTATTATGTCATTATGTCTATAATTATATAACACCACACGAGGAAGTCAAGTCTTTTTTTCTCAAAAAACACAAAATTGCCAAAAAAATATCCTAAAAAGCACTCAAATACAGGCGCACGGCCTATATATCAAGCTCTTGCTGACCTAAATACGCGATTCCCAGGTGCTCATACGCCTTTTTAGTGACGCAGCGGCCCCGCATGGTGCGGGTCAAGAATCCTTGCTGGAGCAAAAACGGCTCGTAGACATCCTCCAGGGTGACGGCTTCCTCATTAATGGTAGCAGCCAGAGCCTCCAGGCCCACCGGCCCGCCGTTATACAGCTCGATGATGCTGCGAAGCATACGTCGGTCAACATTGTCAAGCCCGGCCTTGTCCACCTCCAGCCGAAGAAGCGCCTCATCGGCAATGGTCTTGGTAATAATGCCAGTTCCCTTTACCTGGGCAAAATCCCGTACCCGGCGGAGCATACGATTGGCGATACGGGGCGTTCCACGGCTTCGTGATGCAATCTCGATGGCCCCGTCAGGTTCAATCTCAATTTCCAATATGGCGGCGCTGCGCTCGATGATACGGCGCAGTTCCTCAACGCTGTATAGCTCCAATCTGAGATTGACACCAAAGCGATCCCGCAGGGGTGCGGAAAGCTGGCCGGAACGGGTGGTAGCTCCAATAAGTGTGAAGTGGGGCAAATCAAGGCGTATGGAGTTTGCCGAGGGGCCTTTTCCGAGTATAATGTCGATGGCATAGTCTTCCATGGCGGGGTATAATATCTCCTCCACAGAGCGATTCAGGCGATGAATCTCGTCCAGGAACAGAATATCGTTTTCCTGAAGGTTTGTCAGCAGAGCGACCAAATCACCTGGCTTTTCAATGGCCGGGCCAGAAGTGATGCGCATATTGACGCCCATCTCGTTTGCGATAACTCCGGCTAGCGTGGTCTTTCCCAGGCCCGGAGGGCCGTGGAGCAGGACATGGTCCAGCGGCTCATTTCTCATTTTAGCAGCCTGAATAAAAACCGAAAGATTTTCTTTTGCCTTTTCCTGGCCAGTGTAGTCCGCCAGATATTTGGGGCGCAGGGAGGCTTCCGCCGCGTCCTCCGGCAAGGAGGACGCTGTTGTAACGATCTCCGGCGTATCGCCGGAAAAGCTGATGCTCAAAGCGATCCCCCCTTCACTTCATCATATTCCGCAATGCGGCGCGGATGGCATCCTCTAAGGAGAGCGCGTCCAAATCAAGCCCCCGCAGTGCCGCAGCGCATTCTGCGCGGCTGTATCCAAGAACGGTCAGCGCAGAGGTCACGTCTGCAAGCTTGGAGTGTCCCCCTTCCCCGGCAGGAATCATTGGGTCGCTTTCTGGCAAGGATACCTCTGGGGCCTGTTTTTTCAGCTTGTCCTTCAGCTCCAAAATGATGCGCTGGGCCAAGCGCTTTCCAACGCCCGCAGCAGCGGTCAGGGCCTTTTCATCGTCCGTCAGCACAGCCATGCTTACACCCTCCGGCGTATTGACAGACAGAATAGCCAGGGCCGCTTTTGGCCCCACGCCAGAAACAGCCAGCAGCATTTCAAAGCAGTGTTTTTCCGCCGCCGTTCCAAAGCCATAGAGGTCGAAAGCATCCTCCCGTATTTGTTCGCTGATGTAAAGCTTTGCCTGGGCGCCGCGATTCAGGCGGCTCATGGTGTTTGCGGAGACGTTCACGGCAAAGCCAACGCTGCCGCAGTCAATTACAGCCAGATTTGGCTCTACATCAGTGACAGTCCCTGTCAAATGGTAGAACATACGTCGCTCCCTCCTTCCGCTGTCAGGGCGCTTGTTCTGCTTCTGGCGTGGCATATAGCCAGGGCCAGGGCGTCCGCTGCATCGTCCGGCCTGGGGGGCTTTGACATTTGCAGCAGCTTCTGCGTCATATAGATTACCTGCCGCTTCTGCGCCCCACCATAGCCCACCACCGCCTGTTTGACCTGCATAGGCGTATATTCAAAGACCGGTACGCCGCTGCGATAGGCGCTGAGCAGGATGACCCCCCGCCCGTGAGCCACAGAAATGCCAGTGGTAATATTCTTTGAAAAAAACAACTCCTCCACCGCAATTTCCGCCGGAGCGAATGTGACGATGATTTCATTTAGGTCGTTGTATATCATATCCAGCCTGGGAGATAAAGCTGTGTTGGGGGGCGTGGTAATAACGCCACAGGCCACATAGGTATTTTTGCCCCGCTCTGCGTCGATGACGCCGAAGCCCACAGTTCCAATGCCGGGGTCGATACCCAATATTCTCATAGCGCGCTGTCCTCTATCCGGGCGAAATAATTCCTCGTCTCCCGGATGTCCCGCTGTATTTGCTCTCCCAACGCCTCCGGTGTCGGGAACCTTGTCTCCTCCCGCAGAAATTTCAGAAATTCCAGGCGCACCTGGGAGCCGTAGAGACGTCCCTCAAAATCCAAAATATTGGATTCCACCGTCACATGACTGTCGTTTCCGAAGGTAGGGCGAACTCCAACGTTTGTCACCGCCGCCTTCGGCCCCTCCGCCAGCCAACCCCGGGTTGCATAGACTCCGTGCCTTGGTTCCAGCACTCCCTCCGGGATGCAGGTGTTTATAGTGGGCGCACCAATGCTTCGGCCAATTTTATAGCCATAGCCTACCGTATCCGTCAGCGTATGGGGATGGCCCAGATAGCGGGCGGCTCGCTCCATATCTCCAGCCGCGACCAGCTTGCGGATATAGGTGGAGCTGACGACTATGCCGTCAAGGATGACCTCTTCCACAATATCGCAGCCAAGGCCGTTTTTTTCGCACCAGGCAGCGATTTTATCCGAGGTTCCCTCTCCCCTCCAACCACAGGAAAAATCGCGTCCCATAACAAGATAGACAGCTCCCAGGTCATCCTTCACGGAGCGGAGGAATGTTTCCCACGGCATTTGCATGAACCGTTGGTCAAAATGGAGCATGATGATGTCGTCTATCCCTCCGATACGGGAAATGAGTCCCTTGCGGTCAGCCACACTGCCCAGCAGGGGAACCTCCTCCCCTCGGACGAAAGTGTCCGGTTGAGCGTCGAAGGATATGACCGCCGGCCTCGCACCGGTCTCTGCGGCCCTGACCACAGTCTTTTTCATCAGTGCCTGGTGACCCAAATGCACGCCGTCAAAGAAGCCAAGGGCCACCACGCGCTTTATCTCATTCATGGCATGATGCCTCCCCGGTGAGAAGCGTCAGCGGGAGAATGTATTTCTCCGGGGCTTCCCGTATTGCCTCAAGTGTGTGGGCTTCGGAAATATGAAATGCTCCGGCTCGCGTGCGGCGCAGGGCGCTCATACAGCCGCCGCAGCCCAAAGCGTCCCCGATGTTGTCACAAAGGGTTCGGATATAAGTACCCTTGGAGCACTCGATGATAAGGCCCCAGTCTCCATTTTCGTCCTGATCCGTCAGTTCCAAGCGATAGATGGTGACAGGCCGCGGGTCACGGTGTACCTCTCCCCCGCGACGGGCAATCTCATACAGCTTTTTGCCTTGAATCTTTATGGCGGAATACATGGGCGGCGTCTGAAGAATATCGCCCCGCAGAGCCGCCAGCGCAGGTTCAATCTCCGAGGCGGTCAGAGACTGCTCCTGCTGCGTCAGGATATTGCCCCATATATCCTGCGTGTCTGTTCTGACACCGAGATGCAGGCGGGCATGATATTCCTTTTTGTCGTTTTCCGCGTATTTTGCGGCCTTCGTTCCCTTCCCTGTCAGGACAACCAGAAGGCCCGTGGCGTTAGGATCCAGGGTGCCGGTGTGTCCGATATGTTTTTCATGCAGAACCCCCCGCAGATGGGCGCATACATCCATGCTTGTCCACTCCGCGGGTTTGTCTACCAGAAGAATTCCATCCATCAAAGCGCCTCCAATATCTCCCGCACCAGTATCTCGCAGGCCTCCTCCGGCCCGGCGTCTATGGTGCAGCCGGAGGCCATACGGTGACCTCCGCCCCCGTGAAGGGCGCAGATAGCGGAGGAATCAAACATCGGCCCGCTGCGCAGACTTATCTTGCAGTGACCCGGGCGCATCTCCCGTATGGTGACAGATACCCGGCTGCCTGCCACGCGGCCTGCCAAAGAGGCCAGATCGTCGCAGTCGTCCTCCACTGCACCGGAGCGCTCCATCATGTCCAGTGTGACCGTAGCCACAGTCACGGACTGATCGGGGCCAAAGCGTTTCAGGCCCGCAAATATCATCCCCTCCAGTGTTAGTCTGGCAAAGGACGTGGCCCTGAAAAGCTGAATGTTTAGCTGCTTGTGGTCGGCCCCGGCCTCGATGAGTTGGGCGGCAGCGCGATGGGTATCCGCCGTGGTGTTGGCATAGACAAAGCAGCCGCAGTCCGTGCTGACGGCCATATAAAGGAGGTCTGCCTCATCTTTATCCGGCCCGCCAAATATCTCATTGGCAAGCTGGAGGATTATCTCACCGCAGGAGGTCCTGTCAGGCTGGCAAAGAAGATTGTCTGCATAATTGGTGTTGGTGGGATGGTGGTCGATGCAGAGATCAATTTTTCCACCTTGAAAGCCACGAGGATAGAGATTTTCCGCCGCCAGGTCTATTGTCACGGTGCAGTCCGGCACGAAATCGGCAGAAGCAATATAGGGTGCTGTCCAGCGGCTGTAGCGCTCCGTGGTCTCCGGGTTATCGTACACAAAGGCGGTTTTGCCCATACGGCGGAGCATATGACAAAGGGCGGCGGCACTGCCAAGCGTGTCGCCGTCCGGGTGGATATGCGTCACCAGCAAATATCCGTCGTGTTCGTTCAAATAGGTTATACAGTCATTCAGTGTCATCATCGTCATGTTGAATGTCCAAATCGCTGATTATGCGGTTAATATAGGCCCCGTGGGCAATGGAATCGTCCAACTGGAAGGTAAGCTCCGGGGTATAGCGCAGATCCAGGCTCCGGCCCAGCTCCCACCGCAGATACCCGGCGCCGGAGCGCAGCCCCCGCAGCATTTCCTGTTCGTTAAAGTCCCCCCAGCCGCTCACGTATACCTTGCAGTAGCGCAGATCTCTCGTGGTTTCCGTATGGGTGATGGAGACCATGGCTCCCTGTTGGATGCGTGGGTCTTTTACCTCCCGGAGTTTTTCTGCCAAAACGCGGCGGATGTCGTCGTTGATTCTGTCGATATGGTAATTAGGCATTGATTTGCTCCATGATAAAGCACTCTATCACGTCAAGCTCCTTGATGTCGTTGTATTTTTCCACCTGCATACCGCACTCATAGCCGGAGGCTACCTCACGGACGT
>JAJBVW010000078.1 GCA_020866945.1 Oscillospiraceae bacterium | reverse complement strand
AAAATTTAACGCAGAGCGGCGGAAAAAGGCTCGCTCAGACAGCGTTGGACGCCTGTGAATACAGGTTCTTAATTATCATTTTCCCGGCGCAGCCAGTCCAGGGCGTCGGCAAGCGTCCCCAGGCCGTCCATCAGGCCGCAGGAGACGGCCTCGCCGCTGTCCAGAATGCTGCCCACGTCGTTCGCTATCTCCCCGGTGCGGAGCATATAATCGAGAAAGCGCTCCCGGCTGATGCGGGAATTGTCCGTGACGAAGCGGACGATGCGCTCCTGGGTGCGGGCGAAATAGTCATAGGTCTGGCTGACGCCGATGACCATGCCGTTTAAGCGCACGGGATGGATGGTCATGGCAGCGGAGGGCGCTATCAGGCTGTGCTTCGCGGCCACGGCCAGGGGCACGCCGATGGAGTGGCCGCCCCCCAGCACCAGGGAGGCGGTGGGCTTTTTCATCCCGGCGATAAGCTCCGCAATGGCGAGGCCCGCCTCGATGTCCCCGCCCACGGTGTTCACCAGAATGAGCAGCCCCTTCACGTCCGGCGATTCCTCCACCGCCGCCAGAAGGGGCATCACGTGTTCGTATTTCGTGGTCTTGTTCTCCTCCGCCAGCACCTGATGGCCCTCAATCTGGCCGATGATGGTGAGAACCTGAATGGCCGAGGGCGCCGCCGTCCCCATGTCCCGGATATTGTCCATGCTGTCCATAAAAATCACCCAAAGCCAGTTTTCCCGGCTTTGGGTGATTTTATACGTCTGCTTATGCGTTGTAAGCCGACCTCATACATTTATACGTCATATAACAATCCAGCTTGGCAGTTGTCTCGAAGGGGGCGTGCATGGACAGGACGGGGACGCCGGCGTCTATGGTGTCGATGTTCCGCCCGGCCATGTAGAGGGCCACGGTGCCGCCGCCGCCCTGGTCTACCTTGCCAAGCTCGCATATCTGCCAGACCACACCGTTTTCGTCGCACAGGCGGCGGAGATAGGCCACGACCTCCGCGCTGGCGTCGCTGGCCCCGGATTTGCCGCCGGAGCCGGTGAATTTGCAGAGGCCCACGCCGTAATTAATCCGGGCGCTGTTGCTCTTTTCACTGACGTCGGCATAGAGTGGGTCATAGGCCGCCGTCACGTCCGCGGAGATGCAGAAGCTCCGGGAGAAGCATTCCTCCACGGTGCAGTCCTCCCCGCAGAGGCGCTCGATGAAATACTCAAAGGCGTGGCTGGTCATGCCGGTGACGCCATAGGAGCCAATCTCCTCCTTATCCGCCAGGATGCACACGGCGGTGCGCTCCGGCTCCTCCAGGGAGAGAATGGCCGCCAGCTCCGCATAGGCGCACACGCGGTCATCCTGGCCGTAGCCGCCGATAAGGCTGCGGTCAAGGCCCAGCTCCCGCACGTCAAAGGCGGGGACGGCCTCCAGCTCGGCGGAGATGAAATCCTCCTCCGTGATGCCGTAGCGGTCGTTCAGAAGGCTCAGCACCGCAAGCTTCACCCGGTTGTCGCCCTCCCCGGCATAGGGAACGCTGCCCGCCAGCAGGCACAGCTTTTCCCCCTCCACGCCCTTGGTCATGGTCTTGGCCATCTGGTCCTTCGCAAGATGGGGCAGAAGGTCGGTGATAACAAACTGGGGGTCTCCCGGCTCCCGGCCAATGGCAACGTCCACCGTGGAGCCGTCCTTCATGGCAATCGTCCCGTGCAGCTCCATGGGCATGGCCGGCCACTGGTATTTCTTAATGCCCCCGTAATAGTGGGTACGCAGGTAGGCAAGCTCCCCGTCCTCATACAGGGGCCGCTGCTTCAAATCCAGCCGGGGGGCGTCCACATGGGCGGCGGTGATGACGCAGCCCTTTTTCATGGGCTGACGGCCCCCCACGGCCAGCATAAGGCCCTTGCCCCGGTTGCTGTAATATACCTTCTCCCCCGGCTGGATAGAACCCTTTTCCGGGTCATAGGGGGCGAAGCCCGCCTCCTCCGCCAGGCGGATGGCCTCCTTCACCGCCTCCCGCTCCGTGCGGGCCGTGTCCAGGTAGTCCATATAGCCCCGGCAGTATTCCTCGCAGGCCAGACGCTCCTGCGCGTCCAGCAGGTCATAGCCGTTTTTCTGCTGATAGAACAGCTTTTCTTTTATCTCGTCCATTGTGTTAGCCCTCCAAAATCTGTTTGAATAATGTATCGCAGGCGCGCCGGAAATCCTCCCGGCTGCCGTCGTTTGTGAGAATGTGGGTGCAGTTTTCGATGTAGTAGCTGTCCGGCCGCTGGGCGCGGATGCGCTGGGCGGCGTATTCGGCGGTGATGCCCTCCCGCACCATCAGGCGGGCAATGCGCGTTTCCGCTGGGGCCAGCACGCCCACGGTGGCGACACAGTCGTCCCGCAGGCCGGTGTCCAGCACATTTATGGCATCCACCGCCCCGTATTTCCCGCCGGCGGCGGCGTGACAGGCAAGCATATGGTCGATGGTGGAGACCACATAGGCGTCCGTGATGCTCCGCAAATCGTTCAGGGCCTGTGGGTCAGAAAACACGACGCTCCCCAGCTTTTTCCGCTGCAAGACCCCGTTTTCCACCGCGCCGGGGAACCGGGCGTTTATCTTTTCCAGCATGGGGGTGCAGGCCTGGCACAGGTCATAATACACCTGATCCGCGTCGATGACAAGAGCGCCCATGTCCCGCAGCGCGTCCAGGGCGGTGGTCTTGCCCGCCCCCGTGCCGCCGGTCACGCCCACGACCTTCAGGGACGTGATAAGCGCCTGTTCAATCTCCCGCTCCGGCAAGGCTCCCTGGCGCAGGATTTTATACGGTGTGACCGTCAGGTCGATCACCGTGCTCTCCCGCCCGATGCCGCAGGGGCCGCCGTCAATCACGGCGTCTATCCGGCCCTGGAAATAATCCAGCACCTGCGCCGCCGTTTTGGGGCTTGGCTGGCCGGAGGGATTGGCCGAGGGCGCGGCCAGGGGCAGGCCACAGGCGCGCAGCAGGGCCAGTGTCTTTTCGCTGTCCGGGCAGCGCCGACCCACCGTATGGCCCCCGGCGGTGACGATGTAGGGGATAGCCTCCCCCGCCTCCACCACAATGGTCAGCGGCCCCGGCCAGAACGCCTCCGCCAGCACATAGGCCCCGCGGGGAATGTCCCTTCCGCAGCGTTCCAGGCCCGAAGCGTCCGGCACCATCAGGCTCATAGGCTTGGCCGCCGGGCGGCCCTTCACGGCGTACAGCTTTTCCACCGCTTCCTCGTCCAGCCCGTTTGCCGCGAGGCCATACACCGTCTCCGTCGGCACGGCCACCAGGCCGCCGGCCTGAATGATTTCAGCGGCGAGGGCTATATTCTCTCTGAATATCTCAGTTTCCACAGCTTCATCCCTCCTGGCGCAGCCGCTCCGCCTGGTCGGCGGTGATAAGCGCGTCTATCAGCTCGTCCAAATCCCCGTTCATAATGCTGTCTATTTTATATAATGTAAGGCCAATGCGGTGGTCAGTCACCCGCCCCTGGGGAAAGTTATAGGTTCGTATCCGCTCGTTTCGCATCCCGGTGCCTATCTGGTGGCGGCGGGCGTCGGCCCGCTCGTCCGCCTGCTTCTGCCGCTCCGCCTCCGCGAGACGGGAGGCCAGGATGGACAGGGCGCGGGCCTTGTTTTTATACTGGCTGCGCTCGTCCTGACACTCCACAACGGTGTTGGTGGGAAGATGAGTGACGCGGATGGCGGTCTCCGTCTTGTTCACCTTCTGGCCTCCGGCCCCGGAGGAGCGAAACACGTCTATGCGTATCTGGGACATATCCAGCTGAAACTCCACCTCGTCCAGCTCCGGCAGGACGGCCACCGTGGCCGTGGAGGTATGCACCCGGCCCTGGGTCTCCGTCTCCGGCACGCGCTGAACGCGGTGAACGCCGCTCTCGAATTTCAGGCGGGAATAGGCCCCCTCTCCCTCGATAATAAAGCTGGCCTCCTTGATGCCACCGAGGTCGGTGTCGTTTAGATTGGCGAGGCGCACCTGCCAGCCCCGGCGCTCGGCATACATGGAATACATCCGATAGAGGCTCGCCGCGAACAGGGCCGATTCCTCCCCGCCGACGCCGCCCCGCAGCTCGATGATGACGTTCCGGCTGTCATTAGGGTCTTTGGGCAGGAGCAAGGTTTTCAGCGACGCCTCCGCCGCCGGAAGAGCGTCCTGGGTCTCCGACATCTCCTCCTGCGCCAGGGCGCGAAGCTCCGGGTCGGATTCCTCGCCCAGCAGCGCCTCCGCCTCCTCGATAGAGGCCCGAAGCCGCTTTACCTCCCGCCAGGCGGTCACCACCGGCTCCAGCTCCTTCTGCTCCTTCGCCAGCGCCGCATATTGAGCGGGGTCGGCATAGGTGGCCGGGTCGGCCATGCGGGCCTGGAGCTTTTCATATTTTTCTTCTATCTGGCTTAGCTTTTCATCCATAATCCTTATAGTGTCGCGGGGCTTGTCCGCCAGTCGGAACCGCCCGCCCTTTCCTCCACCGCCCGATAGCCCAGGACATAGAAGTCCCGCGCATTTGCCGTCAGATCAAATACCTCCCGCGCCGGGCCGGAAAGCTCTCTGGCCGTGGCGGGGCGGTTGATGATGGGAATAGCCGATTTTTCTCCCATGTCCCGCAGCAAGGCCCGGCCCTTTTCCGTGGAGGCCAGAAGCCGCGCATACGGGGGCCGCTCGGGATAGCCCGTCCCACGGACGCCCAGCGCGGCGCACATCACCATGCGCCGCAGGCGGCTGAGCGGATAGCGCTTTGTCTTGACGGTGGATAGTATATTCTGCACGCTGCCCTCGCTGCGCACGGCCTTATAAAGGCGGTTTCCCAGGCCCTCCGTGGCGTCCGGCAGGGCGCAGAAATCCTCCTGCCTCAGCATCCGAAGACGGGACATGATTGCCCCCTCCAGGCTTTCCATCGTAACAGGGCCGCGTCCCTCCGCCGTCTCTCTCGCCGGAAGAGGCCGGGCGGGCCGGGGAACATAAGGGCTTATCTCCTCCCCGGCCTCCATCATGGCCCGAAGCTGGCTGGCACTGCGGTTTTTGCCGGTGGAAAACTGGTCGTGCTGGGTAGCGGCGCGTTTGGTCGTTATGGGGGTCATTCGGGAGTTAATGGCAAAAATGGCTTTTAAATACTCCACGCCCAGAATGTTGTTTGGCGTTTGCAGGAGCCTGGATTCCTCCCCCAGCGTCTCATGGAGCACCATCTCCCGCGCGGCGGCATAGGACATACCGCCCTCCATCGTCTCCTTCACCCGCTGCACATTTTCCGGCTCCGCCGCGGCCAGCGCCAGGGCCGTCAGGGGCGCAAGAGTGCCCGCCTCGCTGCCGAAGGACAGATGCGTCACCACGCCAAGACTTTCCAGCAGGCTCAC
>JAJBVW010000008.1 GCA_020866945.1 Oscillospiraceae bacterium | reverse complement strand
AACCAACCTGTTCCGAGGACGGTTACACCACCTATACCTGCTCCCGCTGCGGTGATTCCTACACTGCCAACACCGTCGCTGCACTTGGACATAACTATGCAATCACCATTACCGACCCGACCTGCACGGCGGACGGTTACACGACTTATACCTGCTCCCGCTGCGGTGACTCCTACACTGCCGACACCGTCGCCGCGCTCGGCCATGACTATGTAGCCGTCGTCACCGAACCTACCTGTTCTGCACAGGGCTACACTACCTACACCTGCTCCCGCTGCGGCAATTCCTACACGGACGATTACACGGACACGCTGGCCCACACCTGGGACGAGGGCGTTATAACAAAAGCCCCTACGGCAGAGGCCCAAGGAGAAATCACCTATACCTGCACCGTATGCGGCGCGACGCGGATAGCCCCGGTATACTATACGGCCACAACTACGCCCGAGCCAACAGCTGCACCCACCGCCGAACCAACAGCCGAGCCTACTGCCGCCCCTACTGCTACACCCACTGCTGCACCGACCATTGAACCGACTGCTGAGCCGACTGTCGAGCCTACCACGGAACCCACCACCTCGCCAACCGCGGAGCCAGAGGCTGTGGATGAGGAGCCGGAGCCGACCATATCCGCCGCCATCGTAATTGGCGGCTCGACCAGCACGGAGGCCCCGGAGGCAACCACAAGAACCAGTACAAGCCCGGCTCTGACCGTCGGAATCATCCTGGTCATCGTCGGCTGCTGCGTGGCCGCTGTAGCGGTCGTCGTCTGGTCGCGGAGACGCGGAAGATAAGAAATCTAACATGAAACAGGGGCTGCATCGGTGCAATGGCACGATGCAGCCCTTTATTTATTCCCTCGGTTCAGTTGACGACCCTCACCGGCTCCCCCGACACGAAGGCGCGGACATTTTCCACGGTCATGTCCATGATACGCTGACGGGCCTCGGTAGCGGCCCAGCTTATGTGAGGCGTTATAAGGCAGTTTTTCGCTGTCAGCAGAGGATTATCCCCCCGGATTGGCTCAGTGGAGGCCACGTCCACCCCGGCGGCAGCGAGCTTCCCGCTGTTCAGGGCCTCCGCCAGATCCCGCTCCACAATGAGCTGGCCCCGGCTGTTGTTGATAAGGATGGCCCCATCCTTCATTTGGGCGATGGTATCCCGGTTTATGATGCCCTCCGTCTCCGGCGTCAGGGGACAGTGGAGAGACACCACGTCCGAGCGGGCCAGCAGCTCCTCAAGAGATACATAGACCGAGGGATCCTGCTCCGCCCGGACGCTGCGGCTGTAGGCAATCACATTCATGCCCATGGCGGCGGCAATCTTCCCCGTGGCCTGACCGATGTTGCCGTAGCCAATGATGCCCATGGTCTTCCCCGCCAGCTCTATAATGGGATAGTCCCAGAAGCACCACTCCACGCTGCTCTCCCACCGGCCCTCATGGACGGCCCGGTCGTGGTGGGCCACATGGCAGCACAGCTCCAGCAACAGCGCAATGGCGAACTGGGCCACCGTGGCGGTGCCATAGGCGGGAACGTTGGAGACGGGGATGCCCTTTTCCCTGGCATAGGCCGTGTCCACCACGTTATACCCGGTGGCGGTGACGGCGATATATTTCAAATTAGGGCAGCGGTCTATGACAGACCGGGTGATGAGGCATTTATTGGTGACAGCCACCTCCGCATCCCCGATGCGGCGGACAGTCTCCTCCTGAAGAGTGCGGTCATACACGGCGACCTGCCCCAGGGCCTCCAGCCCCTCCCAGCGCAGGTCGCCGGGGTTTAGGGTGTAGCCGTCCAGCACAACGATTTTCATAGGCGCTCCTCTCTCAGCTCATGCCCTGGCAAGGGCTTCCATCTCGTCTATCAACGCATCGAACCGGGCCAGCGCCCGGTCTATCGGCTCCGCCGTGGCCATATCCACGCCCGCGTCCCGCAGAAGCTCAATGGGAGGCTTGGAGCAGCCGCCCTTCAAAAAGCCCAGATACCGCTTTGCAGCCTCCGGCCCCTCAGACAGGATTTTTTCCGACAGGGCGATGGCGGCGGCGTAGCCGGTGGCGTACTGATAGACGTAGTAATCGTAATAAAAATGGGGGATCCTGGCCCATTCGAGGCTGATCTCCTCGTCCATGACGATGTCCGGGCCGAAGTATTCCCGGTTCAGATTTCCGTAAAGCTCACACAGGGGATCCGCCGTCAGACTCTCGCCCCCCTGGGCGATGCGGTTTATCTCCAGCTCAAACTCCGCGAACATGGTCTGCCGGTAGAGGGTAGTGCGGAACTGCTCCAGGAAGTAGTTGATGAGATAGGCCCGCTCCCCTTTGTCCTCTGTGTGCTGAAGAAGATACTGCATCAGCAGGGCCTCGTTGCAGGTGGAGGCCACCTCCGCCACGAAGATGACGTAATTGGCATACGTTGCGGGCTGGTTCTGGCACGTCAGGTAGGTGTGCATGGAATGGCCCATCTCATGTATCAGGGTGAACACATCGTTCAGCCGCCCCTGGAAATTCATCAAAATATAGGGATGCATCCCGTAGCCCCCGGCGGAATAGGCCCCGCTGCGCTTGCCGGGATTTTCGTATACATCCACCCAGCGCTGGGCAAGACCCTGCCGGACAGCGGCGCAGTAATTCTCCCCCAGAGGGGCCAGGGCGTTCAGGATAAGCTCGCAGGCCTCCTCATAGGTAAAGCGCATCTCCACTTCTCCCGTCATTGGGACGTACAGGTCGTAGGAATGCAGCTCGTCCACCCCCAGCAGCTCCTTCCGCAGGCGGGTGTATTTGTGCATGGCGGGAAAATTGCGGTGAACCGCGTCGATGAGGTTTGTATACACCTCCACCGGCACCTCCGTCTCGTCCAGAGCGGCGTCCAAGGTGGAGGGGTATTTCCGGGCGGTGGCAAAGAACTTGAGCTGGGCGGTCTGGGCGGACAGAATGGCGGCGCAGGTGTTGCGGTACTGGCCGTATACCCCATAGAGAGACTGGAACGCAGATTTTCGCAGCACCCTGTCCTGGCTTTCCAGCAAGGGGACGAACGTCCCATGGGTAACGGGATGGGCCTGACCCTGGCCGTCTGTCGCGTCCGGGAAGGTCAGGTCGGCGTCCGCGAACAGGGAGTAGATGTTGTCCGGCTGGATGGCAAGCTCCCCGGCCCCGGCCAGCAGAGCCTCCTCCGCAGGAGAAAGCACATGAGCGCGCCGGCGCAGGACGCTGTCCAGGCTCCGGCGGTACTGCTCCAAACCGGGCGCTGTCTGATAAAACTCCTCCAGCGTCTCCGGCTCTATGCCCATAAGCTCCGGCACGAACCAGGCGCAGGCCCCGCTCAGGGCCACACCCAGGGTGGCCACCTGGCTGGAAAGACTCTGATACCGGCTGACGCGGGTGTCCTCGTCACTTTTCCGCTGGGCGTAGTTAAAGAGCTTGCCCATGGCCACGTCAATGTCGTCCTCCAGCCGCAGGAAGGCCAAAAGCTCCTCCGCCGACTGGCTGACGCGCCCCTGAAAGGCCGCAAGCTGGGCCGGGTACTCCCTGGCCTCCTCCAGGGCCGCCAGAAATTCCTCCTCCCCGGCGAATATCCCTGTTAAATCCCACGTATACGCCGCCGGTATCTCCTCCCGCGTCTGATACTGCTTCATGGTCGTCATACCTCCTGGTGCTATCATGCAGCTTGTTGATGTTATAATAGTATAACCCATCATAAAGCCGCAAATATTTCCTGTCAAGGGCAAAATAAAAACGGACAGCTTACCTCAGCAGCTGTCCGTTTATGCCGGGCGAAGCAGGTCAAAGGCTCTGCTTCACCCAGTTATCTTAAAAAAATCACTCTAAGGTCAAATCTCCATCCTTGATCCAGCCCAGCCTGCGGCATACCAGCCCCAAGGCCCAGCAGATGACAGCGGGCAAGACAAAGCATACCAGCACCAGGCCGATCCAGTCCATCGCGGTGGGTGTGATGGCAACGGCGCCGTTTGCGATGGCGGCCTCCGACGGGCTGAGCCAGCCTGTCCAGATGCCGATGGGGCCGCACAGGCCGCAGGTGCCCATGCCGGAGTTCACCGCCGCGCCGTTCATCTCCAGCTTGAACACGCAGGTGGCGATGGGGCCGGTGATGGCGCTGGTGACAATGGCGGGCAGCCATATCCGGGGGTTTTTGATGATATTGCCCATTTGCAGCATGGAGGTGCCGATGCCCTGGCTGACCAGGCCACCCCATTTATTCTCCCGGAAGGACATGACCGCAAAGCCCACCATGTTGGCGCAGCAGCCGGCCACCGCCGCGCCGCCGGCGAGGCCGGTCAGGGACAGGGCGGCGCATATGGCGGCGGAGCTGACCGGCAGCGTGAGCAGCACGCCCACCACCACGGAAACGATAATGCCCATCCAGAAAGGCCGCCGCTCCGTCGCCAGCATGATGAGCTGCCCGCACCAGCTCGCCGCCTTGCCGATGGGGGCTGCAATGAGCCAAGCGATGCCGATGCCCACCAGAATAGTGACGAGGGGCGTGACCAGGATGTCCACCTTCGTCTCCTTGGAGACGGCCTTGCCGAACTCCGCGGCAACAATAGCCACCACCAGCACCGCCAGAGGGCCGCCGGCGCCGCCCAGGGCGTTTGTGGCAATGCCCACGGGGATCAGAGAGAACAGCACCAGCGGCGGGGCTTGCAGGGCATAGCCGATGGCCACCGCCATGGCCGGGCCGACCATGGCCGCCGCAAGGCCGCCGATGGTGTAGTCCGTGCCGTTGACAGTGGCCACAGTGCTTGTGAGAAACCCGATGTGGCACTGCGCGCCCAGGGTGTTCAGGATGGTGCCGATGAGCAGCGTGCAGAAAAGCCCCTGGGCCATGGCACCAAGGGCATCCACAAGGTATCGCTGCACAGAAATCTCAATGTTCTTGCGTTTGAGAAAGGCTTTGAATTTCATAACACTTTCCTCTTTTCTTTCTCCCCTGTTTTATTTACCAGGGATATATTA
This sequence comes from Oscillospiraceae bacterium, assembly GCA_020866945.1. Classification (GTDB taxonomy): domain Bacteria; phylum Bacillota; class Clostridia; order Oscillospirales; family Oscillospiraceae; genus CAJOIG01. The sequence continues at coordinate 404 of JAJBVW010000008.1, read as the reverse complement.
GGGGCATTGTACACCCGCACGATTCCAAGTGCAAGAAAAGTTAATGAAATATCTAAAGAATATTTTTCTGACAATCATCAGCCGTACAGGCTTGCGGCGGCCTCTTCCCAATAGGTCGCGTCGCTGTACCCGGCGCTGGTCGCCATAGACGTGATGTCCATGCCCATATAGGTGATTTTGGTGAAGGTAAACACACCGTTCTCCACCGTACCGTGGAAGGTGACAGTTCCGGTCATTGCCTGCCCGTTGATGGTGCCGGAAAGCTCCGTTTTATAGGTGCAGGTACCGTCCTCCTTTACGGTCAGGACGCTGCCGTCCTCCCCCTGATAGGTTCCCGCCCGCAGGGAGGCTGTCGGCTCAGGGGTGGCCGTGGCTGCCTGGGCGGACTCAGTGGTATCTATAAC
>JAJBVW010000156.1 GCA_020866945.1 Oscillospiraceae bacterium | reverse complement strand
GGGGTGGACGGGGCGCTGTGTAAATCCCTGGAATTTCAGGGGGAGGGGGTGGCAAGCCTCTCTATGGACGACCGCTTCACCATTGCCAACATGGCCATCGAGGCCGGAGCCAAAAACGGCATCTTCCCCGTGGACGAGAAGACGGTGGAATATGTCACAGGCCGCCTGGACAGACCCTATACGGTCTATGAGGCCGACCCGGACGCCGAGTACGACCAGGAGGTGGTCATCGACCTGAACAGCCTCCAGCCCACGGTCTCCCTGCCCCACCTGCCCAGCAACACCAAGACCATCGACGAGGTGAAGGGCCTGCCCATCGACCAGGTGGTCATCGGCTCCTGCACCAACGGGCGCATCTCCGACCTGCGGATGGCGGCCAGCATTTTGCAGGGACGCCGCGTGGCGGAAAACGTCCGCTGCATCGTCATTCCCGCCACCCAGGAGATCAGCCTCCAGTGCGCCAGGGAGGGGCTGACGGAGATATTCATTCAGGCCGGATGCGCCTTTTCCACCCCCACCTGCGGGCCGTGCCTGGGCGGGCATATGGGCTGCATGGCGGAGGGAGAGGTGGCCGTGGCCACCACCAACCGCAACTTTGTGGGCCGCATGGGCCACACGGAGAGCAAGGTCATCCTGGCCTCTCCCGCCGTGGCCGCCGCCAGCGCCCTGGCCGGGTGCCTGGCCTCGCCCCTGGATCTGTGAGGAGGAGAAAGAGCATGGTAACAGGAACTGTATTTAAATATGGAGACAACGTGGACACGGATGTGATCATCCCGGCCCGGTATCTGAACGCCCCCTCCCCGGCGGAGCTGGCAAAGCACTGCATGGAGGACATCGACGAGGCCTATGCCGCCTCGGTCAAGCCTGGGGACATTATGGTGGGGGGCTGGAACTTCGGCTGCGGCTCCTCGCGGGAACACGCGCCCATGGCCATCCAGGCAAGCGGAGCCTCCTGCGTCATCGCGGCAAGCTTCGCCCGCATCTTCTACCGCAACGCCATTAACATCGGCTTTCCCATCCTGGAATGTCCCGAAGCGGCCCAGGCCATCGGAAACGGGGACACCGTGTCCGTGGATTTCTCCACCGGCGTCATCGAGGACAAGACCACCGGCCAGACCTTCCAGGCCGCGGCCTTCCCGGCGTTTATCAATAATATTATCGAAAAGGGCGGCCTTCTGCCTTATCTGAAGGCACGCCAAGACAAGAAAGGATAAAAGAGGTACAGAACATGGAGCTTAACATTGCCCTGATAAAGGGAGACGGCATCGGGCCGGAGATCGTGGAATCCGCCGTGGCCGTACTGGAAAAGACCGCAGCCAAAACCGGCCACACCTTCCACTTCACGGAATACCTGGCGGGCGGCTGCGCCATCGACGCCACCGGCGTTCCCCTGCCCCAGGAGACGGTGGACGGGTGCCTTGCCAGCGACAGCGTGCTGCTGGGCGCGGTGGGCGGCCCCAAGTGGGACACCCTGCCGGGGGACATCCGCCCGGAGAAGGCCCTGCTGGGCCTGCGGGCAAAGCTTGGCCTGTTCACGAACCTGCGCCCGGCCAAGCTCTATCCCGCCCTGGCGGGGAAATGCCCCCTCCGAGCGGACATCATAGAGCAGGGCTTTGACCTGCTGATGGTGCGGGAGCTGACCGGCGGCATTTACTTCGGCGAGCGTGGCCGCCGGGAGGGGCCGAACGGCCCGGAGGCTTACGACACGGAGGCCTATTCCGTCATGGAGATCGAGCGCATTGCCCGCGTGGCCATGGCCGCCGCCCAGAAGCGGCGGGGCAGCGTCATCAGCGTGGACAAGGCAAACGTCCTGGAGTCCTCCCGTCTGTGGCGGGAGACCGTACACCGCATCGCGGAGGAGTACGAGGGCGTCACCGTGACGGATATGCTGGTGGACAACACCGCCCAGCAGCTCATCCGCAACCCCTCCCAGTTTGACGTCATCGTCACCACCAATATGTTCGGGGACATCCTCTCCGACGAGGCCAGCCAGATCACCGGCTCCATCGGTATGCTGCCCTCCGCCTCCCTGGGAGCGGGCAGCAGGGGCATGTACGAGCCGATCCACGGCTCCGCCCCCCGGCTCACCGGCACGGGTCGGGCAAACCCCATTGCAACCATCCTGTCCGGGGCCATGATGCTGCGGTATTCCTTCGACCTGGGCGCGGAGGCGGACATCATCGAAAAGGCGGTGGACACCGCCCTGAACGACGGCTGCCGCACGGCGGATCTGGCCCCTGCCGGGACGGAGCATACCCTCAACTGCACGGAAATGACCAAGGAGATTTTGGCAAGAATCTGAATCTGATTGAAAGGAGCCGGCCTATGGCCGGGCATAAGCAAGTATGAAAGAAACCGGCGCGAAAATACTGCTGGACTGTCTGCTGGAGCAGGGCGTGGACACCGTCTTCGGCTACCCCGGCGGCACCATTTTGAACGTCTACGACGCCCTGTATGACTACAGGGACAAGATCACCCACATCCGCACCGCCCACGAGCAGGGGGCGAGCCACGCGGCGGACGGCTACGCCCGCTCCACCGGCAAGGTGGGCGTGTGCTTTGCCACCTCCGGCCCAGGCGCAACCAACCTGGTGACGGGCATTGCCACTGCCTATATGGATTCCTCCCCCGTGGTGTTTATCACCTGCAACGTGGGGAAAAACCTGATTGGCCGGGACTCCTTCCAGGAGGTAGACATCACCGGCATTACCATGCCCATCACTAAGTGCAACTATCTGGTGAGCCATGCGGATCAGCTTGCGGACGTGGTGCGCGAGGGCTTCGCCATCGCCCGCAGCGGTCGTCCCGGCCCGGTGCTGATCGACATTCTGAAAAACGCCACGGCGGAGGAGGCGGAATATGAATACCTCCCCCGCGAGCTGCACCATACCCAGGGCCGTCTGGCCGCCCTGATCAGCCGGGCCAGCCACGACCTGAAGGCCCCGGAGCCGGACATTGCGGACATTGAAAAGCTGGTGGAGCTGATAAACGGTGCGGAAAAGCCCCTGCTTATCTGCGGCGGCGGCATCGTCCGTGGCCGGGCCGACAAGGAGTTTGCGGAGTTTGCCCAGCGGATGGACGCGCCGGTGGCCATCACCGTCATGGGCGGCGGCGGCTTCAACGGGCGCAACCCCTTGACCACCGGCATGATCGGGATGCACGGCTCCCAGGCCAGCAACAGGGCTGTGGACAACTGCGATCTGCTGATCGCCTTCGGCTGCCGCTTCTCCGACCGGGTGGCCCTGAACCCCGCCACCTTCGCCCAGAACGCGAAGATCGTCCAGGTGGACATCGACCGCTCGGAGATCAACAAAAACGTCCAGACCGACCACCACATTATAGGGGACGCCAAGCGGGTTTTGCAGCTACTGAATGAGCGGGTGGAGCAGAAGGAACACGAGGCGTGGAAGAAATACGTCTTCTCCTTCCCTACGGAGACGGAATATTCCCTCGCCGGGGACACACTGACCCCCAAACAGATCTCCGACGCCGTGGCCCGGATCGCCCCCTGGGACACCATCGTGGCCACGGACGTGGGCCAGCATCAGCTGTGGGCCATCCAGCACTTCCACTTTGACTATCCCGGTCAGCTTCTCACCTCCGGGGGCTTCGGCTCCATGGGCTTCGGCCTGGGGGCCGCCATCGGGGCCAAGGTCAGCCACCCGGATAAGACCGTCCTGCACATCACCGGGGACGGCAGCTTCCGCATGAACTGCCATGAGCTGGCAACGGTGGCCTATTATCATCTGCCCATCATCACCATTATCTATGACAACCGCACCCTGGGCATGGTGCGCCAGTGGCAGACCCTTATTTATGACAAGCGCTACTGCGAGACGGACATCGCCGTGGAGCCGGACTATGTGAAGCTGGCGGAGGCCTATGGCCTTTCAGGCCGCCGCGTCACCACCGTTCAGGACTTCGAGGACGCCCTGAAGGAGGCACTGGCCTGCGGCCACGGCTATGTGATCGACTGCGCCATCGACGTGGACGAGAAGGTTCGCCCCATGGTCAACGGCGGCGATCATATCACCAAGTTTTTGCTGAATTAAGGGGGAGAAGAGCATGGAAAAGAAAAGATATACCCTGGCCGTGCTGGTGGACAACTCCTCCGGCGTGCTGAGTCAGGTGTCCCGCCTGTTTTCCCGGAAGGGCTATAACATCGAATCCCTGGCCGTGGGTACCACGGACGTGCCGGAAATCAGCCGCATCACCATCGAGGTGCTGGCGGAGAAGGAGGCGAACGTGGTTCTCCTCTGCAACCAGCTCCGCAAGCTGCTGCCCGTCCATTCCGTGAAAATGCTGACCGCCAGCCACGCCATCCGGCGGGAGCTGGTGCTGATCAAGGTGAAGGCGGAGACCAGCGAGGCCCGCAACGAGATCATCCAGATCGCCAGTGTGTTCCGGGCCAACATCATCGACGTGGCCCCCGCCAGCCTGACCCTGGCCGTCATCGGGGAGGAGGAGAAGACCGTCGCCATCCAGAACCTGGTGGAGAAAAACGGCATCCTGGAGCTTGTCCGCACCGGCGTGGTGGCCCTGGAGCGGGGGGCGTACACCATCGACGAGGACACCAAGGAAAAGGGCGAGTTCAATTACGGAAAGAATGTGCTATAATAGGCACATACACAAAAAATTACAATTTTAAATTAAAGGAGATATTACTACCATGGCTAAGATGTATTATGAGCAGGACTGCGACCTGAACGTTTTGAACGGCAAGAAGATCGCCATTATCGGCTACGGCTCCCAGGGCCACGCCCACGCCCAGAACCTGCGGGATTCCGGCTGCGACGTGATCGTGGGCCTGCGCAAGGGCAAGAGCTGGGATAAGGCCAGCGAGGACGGCTTCACCGTCATGACCGTGGCCGAGGCCACCAAGGCGGCGGACATCATCATGATGCTGGTGAACGACGAGCGGGCGGCGGACATCTATAAGGAGTCCGTGGTGCCCAACCTGACCGCCGGAAAGGCCATCGCCTTCGCCCACGGCTTCAACATCCGCTATCAGCAGATCGTTCCTCCCGCGGACGTGGACGTGTTCATGGCGGCTCCCAAGGGCCCCGGCCACACCGTCCGCAGCCAGTATGTGTCCGGCAAGGGCGTACCCTGCCTGGTGGCCGTGGAGCAGGACGCCACCGGCAAGGCCTATGACATCGCCCTGGCCTATATCGCCGGTATCGGCGGCGCCCGCGCCGGTATCATGGAGACCACCATGCACGACGAGACCGAGACCGACCTGTTCGGCGAGCAGACCGTCCTCTGCGGCGGTGTGGTCGATCTGATGCAGTGCGGCTTCGAGGTGCTGTGCGAGGCCGGTTACGCCCCGGAGAACGCCTATTTCGAGTGCATCCACGAGATGAAGCTGATCGTTGACC
>JAJBVW010000032.1 GCA_020866945.1 Oscillospiraceae bacterium | reverse complement strand
CGGGAGTTCAGCACGGCGGCGTACACCTCCCCCGGCGGGATGCCGTCGGTCATGGCGAGGCCATAGGACGGACTCATGTCCACGAGCGGCATATCCGAGGCGGCGGAACGCTCCGGGGCCTTCAGCTCCGCGATGGAATACTCGATGCCGCCCCGCCGCAGGCGCATGAGGGCAAGGTCTGCCCCATCCCTGTCGTCAAACACCGCAGTCAGCTGCGTTGTCATATACGATTCCCCCTCAATTCATTATATAATTAGCTTATCCCAAATCAAGGAGGTTCATACCTATGCGTTACGAAGGCGATATTTACCGTCCCCCAGGGGAGTGGAAGAGCTATCTGCTCCAATGCACGGTGGGCTGCTCCAACAACACCTGCACCTTCTGCTCCATGTATAAATCCAAGCGCTATCATGTCCGGCCCCTGGAGGACGTGCTGGAGGACATCCAGATGGCTCAGACCACCTGGTACAAGAACACGGAGACCGTTTTCCTCTGCGACGGGGACGCCATCAACCTGCCCATGGACTATCTTCTCACCGTCCTGAAGGCGCTGTACGACGCCTTCCCCCATCTGCGCCGGGTGACGACCTATGCCGGGCCGCTGTCCACCCTGCGGAAGACCCCGGAGGAGCTGCGGATAATCCGGGAGGCCGGTCTGCAAAGAACCTATCTCGGCGTGGAGACCGGGGACGACGCTCTTCTCAAGCACGTCCACAAGGGCGTGGGCGCGGACGGAATGCTCCGGGCCGGGCAGGCCCTGGTGGAGGCGGGCTTTGATCTCTGGGCCATCATCATCACCGGCCTGGAGGGCGGCGGACGGGATGCGCTCGAGCGAAACGCCGCCCTGACCGCCCAAATGATAAACCAGATGAAGCCGAAGCACCTGTCCTCCATGACCCTGATGGCCATAGAGGGCACCCCGCTCTATCAGGAGGTGGAGGAGGGGAAGCTCACCCTGCAAACGCCCTTTGAGACCCTTTTGGAGACAAGGGAGCTGGTGCGCCAGATAGAGCTGTCCGGCCTGCACTATACCTCCAACCACGCCTCCAACTATCTTCCCATCAAATGCACCCTTAAAGAGGACAGGGAAAAGGTCATGGCAGAGCTGGACGACATCATCCAAAAAGAAGACACCTCCCGCCTGCGGGACGAAATGTACAGAGGGCTGTGAGGGCAAGGCCCCGCGCGGCCAGGACGGAAACAACAAGTTATAAGGAGACAGACAGTAGCATGAGCATACAGGCCATGTATCAGCGCCTGGGAATCAGCCAGGCGGTATACGACTTCGGGCAGGAGGTACTCTCCGGCCTGGGGGCTAGGTTCGAGGAGATAGACCAGCGGGCGGAATATAACCAGGCGAAGGTGCTTTCCGCTATGGGAGAGAACCGGGTCAGCGCCCCATGCTTTGCCCAGACCACGGGCTATGGCTACAACGACATGGGCCGGGACGTGCTGGAAAAGGTATACGCGAGTACGTTTCACACCGAGGCGGCTCTCGTCCGCCCCCAGATTACCTGCGGCACGCACGCCCTGGCCGTGGCGCTGAGCGCCAATCTCCGCCCGGGAGACGAGCTGCTCTCCCCCGTGGGTGCGCCCTATGACACGCTGGAGGAGGTCATCGGCATACGCCCCTCCCGCGGCTCCCTGGCGGAATACGGCATTTCCTACCGGCAGGCAGATCTGCTGCCGGACGGCAGCTTTGACTATGAGGCCATCCGCCAGGCCATCAACAGCCGCACCAGACTCATCACTATCCAGCGCTCCAAGGGCTACGCCACACGTCCCTCCTTTTCCGTGAAGCAGATTGGTGAGCTTATCGCCTTTTGCAAGTCCGTGAAGCCAGACGTGCTGTGCATGGTGGATAACTGCTACGGCGAGTTTGTGGAGACCATTGAGCCGTCCGACGTGGGCGCGGATATGACCGTCGGCTCTCTCATCAAAAACCCCGGCGGGGGCCTAGCGGCGGCGGGCGGCTATATCTGCGGCACGGCGGACTGCGTGGAAAACTGCGCCTACCGGCTCTCCGCCCCCGGCCTGGGTCAGGAGGTGGGGGCCAATCTTGGCCAGATGCCCGCCATGTTCCAGGGGTTTTTCCTGGCCCCAACAGTGGTAGCCGGGGCCTTGAAGGGGGCCATATTCGCCGCGAACGCCTATGAACGGCTGGGCTTCGCCTGCGTCCCAAACAGACAGGAGCCAAGGTATGACATCATCCAGTCCGTCATTCTCGGCGCACCGGAGCGCATGACCGCTTTCTGCGCCGGCATACAGGCCGCCGCCCCGGTGGACAGCTTCGCCACCCCGGTGCCATGGGCCATGCCGGGCTATGACAGCGACGTTATCATGGCCGCCGGAACCTTCGTGCAAGGCTCGTCCATAGAGCTTTCCGCCGACGGGCCAATGCGGGAGCCATACGCCGTCTATTTCCAGGGCGGCCTGACCTGGTACCACGCCAAAACCGGCATCCTGATGAGCCTGCAAAAGCTCCACGAGCAAGGGCTTATCCGGCTTCCGGAAAGCCGCCAATAATTTTTTCACAGACAAGAGCACAGCCCACAGCGAAAAATGCTGTGGGCTATTGCATTTCTTGGATGTATTATGGTATAATAAGGCCATAATAAATTTCAATTCTTCTGGAGGCGCATAGTCATGATGCAGACATTGCCAAAGGTCATCCCCATTAACGAGCTGAAAAACACCGCCAAAATCTCCCAGGCCTGCAAGGAGAGCCAGGTTCCCATCGTCGTCACCAAAAACGGCTATGGCGAGATGGTGCTGATGAGCATAGACCTCTACGAACGCACCATGGCCGAAGCCCAGGCAGCCGCCCTTATCAACGAAGCCATCGACGAGCTGAACGCCGGTGCGGAGCCTGTCGAGGCTCACACATATCTGGCTTCATTGAGGGAGAAATATGGAACATAACAATTACACACTCAACATCTACCCCAAGGCACAGGCGGATCTAAATGACATAGTCCGTTACATCTCTCAGGAACTCTGTAACCCGGACGCCGCTGTCAAGCTGACCACTGACATTGACGACGCCCTTGATTTGGTCAGCCGCAATCCCAAAATGTGTCCGCTGGTCAGAAGCTCTTACATCAAGGATAAAACAATCCGTAAGCTCAGTGTCAAGAATTATCTCATCTTCTATCGCCCGGACGACAGACTCCGCGAAATCCAAATTATCCGCGTCCTGTATGGTATGCGAAACTATGAGGAGATTCTGTAATTTTTCTCAAGACGCAAAAACATCCCCACCGGGCTTCCGGCGGGGATGCTTTGGTTTTGGGGTTTTGACTTAGCCCTCGATGATCTGGGTGATGCCGTCGATGGCCAGGGCGAAGTAGGGGGCGGAGCGGAGAACGGACTCATAGAACACGCCGTCCTCGATGGCCTCGCCGTAGTCGCCGACAAAGTCGCCGTCGCTGTCAAGCGCCAGATAGGAGGTGACAGTCTCGCCGTCCACGGTGAAGGTGGAGCAGTCGAACACCTGGAGGGACTCGTCCGCCAGAGCGGCCTCAACCTCGGCCACCTTCTCAGCGGTACCCTCGGCGCAAGCGTCGCCCAACTCGGTAATATGGACAGCGCCCTCGTTATAGCCCTGCGCCCAGTCGGTAGCGACCTCCTCGCCGTTCAGCATACAATCCAGCGCATAGGTGTAATACACGCTCCAGTCGTTTGCGGCAGAGGTCAGGGCCACGTCAGGCGCAACCTCCAGCATAGAGATGTTGTAGCCCACGCAGTAGACGGTGGTGCCGGCCTCATAGGCGGCCTGCACCGCGCTGGGAGCGCCGGTGGAGTCGGCGTGCTGGCTGATGATGATGCAGCCGTCGGCAATCAGGGCCTCGGCCGCAGCGGCCTCAGCGGTGGGAGAATACCAGGAGTTCGTGAAGCGCACGTCCATGGCCACGTTCTCCACGATGGACTGCAGGCCCAGGAAGAAGGCGGTATAGCCGGAGACGACCTCCGCATAGGGATAAGCGCCCACATAGCCAATCTTCACGTTGCCGTCCTCGTCGTAGTTGGCGTCGGTCAGCTCGCCGTTTTCGATAAGCTCCGCGAGCTTCATGCCGGCCACAACGCCGGAGACATAGCGGGACTGGAAGGTATAGTTGAAGGCGTTCTTGTAGTTGTCCAGGCCGGAGGTAGCGGCCAGGTCGCCGGTCATGGAGACGAAGATAACGTCGGGATATTCCTCAGCGGCCTGCATGGCGTAGCTCTGGTGGCCGTAGGAGTCGGTGAAGACGATGTCACAGCCCTGCTCAGCCAGGTCGGCGCAGGCGTCATAGCACTGCTCGTCCTCGGGGATGTTGTACTTGAAGATGATGTTGTCCTCAGAGATGCCCAGGGACTCAGCAGCCTCCAGCAGGCCGGAGATGTGCGCATAATCGTAGCCGGAGTTTTCGTCCTCCACGCAGACCATGCCCACCAGCAGCTCCGTGTCGGCGGTCTCTTCCTCGGTCTCGGCCTCGTCGGCTTCGGTCTCGGTTTCGGTTTCAGTCTCTGCGGCAGTGGTGGTCTCCTCGGTCTCGTCCGTGCTGTCCGAGCTGGAAGAGCAGGCCGCGGGCGCGGAGCCGCTCGCCCCCCGGCTGAAAACATTTTTCCACGGCGATGCCGGCCCCCACAAGGGTGGCTCCCGCCTGGCGGACAAGGTCGCACAGCCCGTCCAGGGCCGCGCCGTTGGCGAGAAAATCGTCTATCAGCAGCACCCTGTCCTCCGGCCGCAGGTATTCCTTCGCCACAATCACGTCATAGATGTTGCCGTGGGTGAAGCTCTCCACGCGGGTGGTATAGACGCTGCCGGCGATGTGTTTGGGTGTGGTCTTTTGGGCGAACAGGACGGGGCAGTGAAAGGCCAGGCCCGCGAAGCAGGCAAGCCCGATGCCGGAGGCCTCGATGGTCAGAATCTTGTTCACGCCGTCGTTTTGAAACGCCTCATACCACTGGTCGGCCAGCGCCTGAAACAGCTCCATGTCCATCATGTTATTCAAAAAGCCGTCCACCTTCAAAACGCCGCCGGGGCGAACCTTTCCGTCCGCCAGGATACGCTCTTCCAAAAGCCGCATGGCTTTATACCCTCCCCGCTCGCTTCGTCATTGAAATTTTTCTTTTAGCACAAAATAATTTTACACGACAGGACGCCTCTTGGCAAGAGGCGCTTACTCCAATTTCACTTAAATTTCCACGAAATTTGTGAGCATTATTCACAATGCTTACCAGGGCCGCAGCTCCTGTCCTTTTACGAGATAGGCCCGCTCCGCGATGGCGGCCATGGGGCTGTCCCCTCGGGAGTCCGACCAGAAGCCCTCGATGGGCGTGTCGCCGTATATTTCCCGATAGCGGCGCACCTTCTCCGCGCCGTTGCAGTTTTCCCCGAGATAGCGGCCCGTGGCCG
>JAJBVW010000185.1 GCA_020866945.1 Oscillospiraceae bacterium | reverse complement strand
CCCTGTTTTTGGGCAAATTGCCTCTTGACAAAGGTCATTACATATCAGGCAAATGACAGCGGCGGTCAGGGCGGCGGCGGAGACCGCCGCTAATGTGATTTGCTTTGCCCTGGCGGATAAATGACGCTTTTCTTTTCGGCGAGGCGATTCCTCTGGCTCCGTGAAATTCTCCTTGATGAGATAGTCCGTGGAGACGCTGAAAATATCGCTGAGCTGGGCGACGAAATCCAAATCCGGCATGGATTGGCCCAGCTCCCATTTGGAAATGGTCTGCCTTGTCACCGTCATCTTTTCCGCAAGCGCCTCCTGGGACAGGCCATGCTGTTTTCTTAGCTTATGCAGCTTTTCCCCTAGTGTCATCGGCGTCGTCCTTTCTCTTTGATGTTGATAGAGAAATTATAACCTATGCGGGGCGCAATATCTACCAATTTGTGCGGGAATCGGCGCAATGAACCGTTGCGTCCCCCGGCAGGGCGGGGTACTTATATATCACCTATCACCGCCCCCCTGACGGCTTTGGCCAGGGCTGCCACGGCGGGATAGAGTACGGCGGCGACGCACCAGATGATCCAGCTCCAGGCCCATTTGAAGGTGATGAGGCTGTACGCCAGATAAATGGCGGTGACAACCGGCCAGTAGACGGCGGACAGGGCGTGGTCGGCGCTCTTTTTCTCCCTGGTGTAGTCTCCCTCCTGGAGCAGCTTCTGAAAGCTCTCCCACCGGACGCCGCCCCGTACCAGGAAAAAGACCCCGACGCCCACCATGAGAAAGAAGGCCAGCAGCAGGGCCACACCCAGGAAATTCTCGGTTTGCTCGGTCATATACAGGAACATCAGGGGAACGGCGGACAGCACGCACAGGCAGCAGCCCAGGATGTTATGCCGGATATAGGCGTCTCGGTACTGCTCCCGGCGGGCCTCCGCCATTTCCCTGACCCCCGGCTCCGTGTCGAAGGGTTCCTTTTCAAGATATTCAAAGGGGGCGGATTTCCCGCCGACAGAGATGAAAAGGGCCACCGCCCCTGCCACCATGATAAGCAGGGCGGTCATGCCCAGCCCAATGGCGAGAGACGGGGGAAAGGTGCCGGAGCCGTACTCGCTGAGGGCGGTCGAAAAAATCAGAAGCATGGGGGAATAAATGCACAGAAGAACCCCCCAGGCAATGGCCCTGGCCCCGGTTTCCCGAATGGCGAGAAAGGTTTCCGCCTCCCCCATGGATACCTGGCGGAATAGAACGCTTTCCTCTACCAGGGCTGGGGGTGAGGGCGGTTCCGGCCCGTCCTCCGTTTCCTCCAGCTCATCCTTTAAAAGATAGTCCGTGCTGACGCCGAACAGCCGGGAAAGGGCCACGATTTTTTCCAGCTCCGGGACGGACTGAGCGCCCTCCCATTTCGAGACGGACTGCCTCGTCACGTCCAGCCGCTGGGCCAGCTCCTCCTGCGACCAGCCCCGCCGCTTGCGGAGCTGTATCAGCTTGTCTGCGAATGTCATAAAAACCTCCCGATTTTCCGCCCATTGGCGGGAATAGCGCCGCGTTCCAGCGCAAATTCATTCTATCAGAGCCGCCGGTTGCAGACAACCAACCGGGCCGGTCAATTTGTCAACCAGCGGTTGCGGAGGCTTTTTTGGGGGGCTGGAAACCGCTCTCAAGCAGCCCCCAAACGACCCACATCATAGGGGCTGTCAGCGTCAGGCCCAGGCCGAACAGGTCTTGTATCCAGTAGCACAGCAGGCCGCAGCCAAGGGCCGCGTAGAGGGCGCTGTTCCGGCGGCGGAACCAGGTGACAAGGCTGCACACGATGGCGGCCAGATAGCAGAAAAGCCCCGGCAGGCCGATGTCGATGAGATAGCCCAGGTATACGTTGTGGGCGTTATTCACCTGCACGGTCTGGTCGCGCACCTTGCTGTACCACTGAATTTTGATGCGCAGCGCGGCGGTGCCGGGGCCGCCCCCCAGCCAGGGCCTTTCCCGGAAAAGCTCCCAGCAGCGCTTCCATATCTGGCCCCGGTGGGAGCCAAACTCGTCCGCCAGATGGCCATGGAGGAGCTGGGACGCCTCGTAAATGGTGCCGCTGGTTCCCGGCCAGAAATACACCCCCGCAAGCCCGGTCAGGGTGAGGCCGCCGCTGACGCCGGCGGCGATTTTTGACCCCTTGGGAGAGCGGATGAGCATGGGAACGCTCACCAGGATACACCCGGCCAGGGCCAGCACGCCCGCGTCCACATCGCAGCACAGCAGCACGATCACTGCCAGCGCCCCTGGCAGGAGCAGCAGCCGGTCGATTTTTTTTGACCGCAGGCCGAAGGCGGTCAGGGTTGGCCCCGCCAGACAAAGATAGGCCGACAGCAGCCCGGTGTTGCCGATGGTTCCCAAAAAGGCGCTGTTATAGGCCACGTATTTGTCATAATAATTCGTCCCCTCCGGGTACAGCCAGAAGGGGTCAAGCCCCGCAAGCTGCAAAAGGGCGATGCCGCAGCAGACGGCGGCGGCCAGACCCATGGCCCAGATATGCCGCCGCTTCGGCTCTCCCAGCCAGGACACGCCAAAAAATATCAGCCCATACAGCACATAGGTCAGGTAGCCCGTATAGCGGTTGGCCCCAATAAGACACACTGAGCCGTATTCCGACAGGCAGGCGGAAATGCCCCCGACCATCAGGAAAAGCGCCACGCCGAGATGGGCCGGGCGCACCTCCAGGTCATACCGCTCCCCGCGTATCAGGCCGATGACCAGCAGCAGAATGGAACCTGCCGCCCAAAGGCCGGTGGCGATGGCGAAAAAATAGAACTTGGAGGCGGTGATGCTCTCATAGGCGTTCAGCCGCACCCCCACGAACAGGGGAAACAGGCCCAGCATGATGAGGATATATTTATCTGTCAGCCACCTGGCCCGGTTGAAAAATGCCATGGAGATTTCCTCTCTCTTTATGTATTGGATAGGTGTAGTATAACACAACTGCGGCGGCCTGTCACCGGCCGGAAAACAGCGATGTGCCCATATCCGGCAAAAGGACGAAAAAAGGCGGCTGTGCCAATTTTTTACAGCCGTCTCGTGTTGCAAAGTGACGGGAAGTGGCGTATAATAACTTATTAATAAAAAATTTTGAGGAAATGACGGAGCATGAAAAACAAGGTATGGAACCTTCCAACGCCAGTTGCCATACCAGAGGGACTGACGCGGGCCGGATATACGCCGCTTTTGGCGGCGGTGCTGGCTGCACGGGGGTTTAAAACGGCGGAGGAGGTCGCTGTCCTGCTGGATGACGGGCCGTGGGAGCCTGGCGACCCAATGCTGATGACGGATATGGAGCGGGCTGTCCGCCGTATCCGGCTCGCCCGGGAACGGGGCGAGCTAGTGGCCGTGTACGGGGATTATGATGTGGACGGCATCACCGCCTCCTGCCTGTTGGCGGAATATTTGCAAAGCATGGGGCTGGAAACGGAGATATACATTCCCAACCGTCTGGAGGAAGGCTATGGCGTGAACGACGACGCCATCCGCAAGCTCCATGACCGAGGCGTTTCCCTTGTCGTCACGGTGGATTGCGGCGTTACAGCCGTGGAACAGACGGCGCTGGCCGCTGATCTGGGCATGGACATCATCGTCACGGATCACCACGAGTGCCAGGAAAAGCTGCCGGAGGCTGTGGCAGTGGTCGATCCCAAGCGGCCGGACTGCGTTTACCCCGACCGGGAGCTGGCCGGGGTGGGCGTGGCCTTTAAGCTGGTCTGCGCCCTGGACGGGGACGGCATGGCCATGCTGGGCCGCTATGCAGACCTCGTTGCCCTGGGCACCATTGCGGACGTCATGCCCCTGATTGGGGAGAATCGCCGCATGGTGCGCGCGGGACTTGAAAAGCTGCGCTCCAATCCAAGCCCGGGACTGGACGCGCTGATGGCCCTCTCCGGCGTTGAGAAGGGGCGCATCAGCGCCACCGCTGTGGGCTTCACCCTGGCCCCGCGGATAAACGCCGCCGGGCGCCTGGGTCATACGAGTCTGGCGCTTCGGCTGCTGCTGGAGAAAAACTCCAGCAAGGCGCTTAGCCTCGCGGGCGAGCTTTGCGGCATGAACCACCAGCGGCAGCAGATGGAGGCGGACATCTGGGATGAGACCTCCCGCATGATGGCCGGCAAGACACCCACCGGCCCCATCGTCCTGGCGGGAGAGGGCTGGCATCCGGGCATTATCGGCATTGCCGCCGCGCGGCTTTCGGAGGCCTACTCCGTTCCCACGGTAATGATTTCCCTGGATGGGGAGATGGGAAAAGGCTCCTGCCGAAGCTTTGGAGATTTTAACCTCTTTGACGCGCTGGCCTACTGCAACTCTCTGCTGGACGCCTTCGGCGGTCACGCCCTGGCGGCGGGACTCAACATCCACCGGGCCAATATTGACGCCTTCCGCAAGGCATTGCAGGAATATTATGTAAATCATCCGCCCCACGAAGACGAGGGGCTTGCTCTGGATTTGGAGATAACCGACCCGGCGCTCCTCACGCTGGAGAGCGTGGACGGCTTGCAGGCACTGGAGCCGTTCGGCAACGGCAATCCTCGGCCAAACCTATGTATGCTGGATTGCTGCCTGAACTCTGCTGTTCCCATCGGCGGGGGAAAGCACGTCCGCCTTCGGCTGGAGAAATTCGGCCAGTCGTATGACTGTGTCTGGTTTTCTCATCGAATAGAGCAGCTGGACGCCCGCCGTGGTGACCGGGTGGACGCGGCCTTTTATCCGCAGGTCAGCGAGTTTCGTGGCCGCCGAACGGTGCAGCTTGTGCTGCTGGATTTGCGGCGGACGGACACGCCGGCCCTTTGCCGCCGCGCCCTGGCAGGACAGCCGGGGACGGGGCAGGGACTTACCCGGGTAGAGTTGGGGCGGCTTTGGCGATCGCTCGCGCGGCGCAGCCCGGTGCATCTCGGAGTCAGTGGCCTGGGGCGAATAGAGCCGGGTCTGAACCCGGTGCAGATTGCGCTGGGGCTGCGGGTGCTGTCGGAGCTTGGCCTCGCCGCCGTTCAGACGGATGGGCAGGAGATCGATGTTACCCTGATAACCAGGGAGGGAAAGGCAGATCTGATGCAGTCCGTCACTTGGCGGCGATACCACAGATAGAATCATCTAATAAATAATATGTGCTGAATGTGCTGACAAATTGTGACAGGGAGAGAGGGAACGTTATGGAGATGGAGACCTTTGTACCGGAACAGGCGTTTGCAGACTTTGAAAAGACAGTTTTGGAGAATAACCCCCACGCGAATATGGAGCGCGTACGGCAGGCGTTTGACTTTGCCGTGACCGCCCACGAGGGGCAGAAGCGGAAGGATGGCTCCCCCTATGTGACCCACACCATTGCCGCGGCTGCTATTGCCGCCGAAATGGGCCTGGACGATGAGTCCATCATCGCCGCCCTGCTCCATGACGTGCTGGAGGATACGGACACGACCTATGAG
>JAJBVW010000094.1 GCA_020866945.1 Oscillospiraceae bacterium | reverse complement strand
CCGTCTCCTCCGTGTCGGCGCACAAAATTTACATCTGCTCGAAAAGCTCCGGGGCCTTTTGTATCTCGTCAATCAGCAGGGGCGGCTTGTAGGTCTGGAAAAACAAAATCGGATCCGTCTGCGCCAGTGTCCGCGCCATGATATTGTCCATCGTCACGTAGGTGCGCCTGTCCCGCTCCGCCAGGTGCCTGAGCATGGTCGTCTTTCCCACCTGCCGCGCCCCTGTGACCAGCACTGCCTTGAAAAAGCTGCTCATGTGCAGAAATTTTCGCTCCATATCCCGCGCTATATACTCCATACGGCCCTCCATTTTTTATGAAAATCTAAAGTCCACTTACATTATATCGTCATTTTTTCGCGGATTCAACTCTTTTTTATTGGCATTTCCTGTGAATCCGCATTTTATATGGCCATTTTATTTTCATAATTATATATTATGTAAATAATACATCCCCCTATTGACAACACGCCGCCGGCGTAGTATACTCATAGCTGTCAACTGAATCAGGATCTTCGGGGCGGGGTGAGAGTCCCCACCGGTGGTTATAGCCCACGAGCCGCAAGGCACGACCTGGTGTGATTCCAGGGCCGACAGTACAGTCTGGATGGAAGAAGATCGCATACCGCAGCCGCTGTGCCAATACGTATGAATCGCCCCGGAATGTTGTCATTCCGGGGCGTTTTGGCGTTTCGCCGCCGCGGGGCGCGACCGCCTTGAAATGGAACCGTTCGGGGCATTTTTACTGCAAAGGGTAGTGATACTATGAACGATAAGGACTATATGGCCCTGGCCATCTCCCTGGCGGAGAAGGGACTGGGCTGGACGAACCCCAACCCCATGGTGGGGGCCGTTATCGTAAAGGATGGCCGCATCATCGGCCAGGGCTACCACGCCCGGTGCGGCGAGCTGCACGCCGAGCGCAGCGCCCTGCAAAGCTGCACGGAGGATCCCAGGGGCAGCACCATCTATGTCACCCTGGAGCCTTGCTGCCACCAGGGCCGCCAGCCCCCCTGCACGGACGCCATTTTGGAGGCCGGAATCAGCCGGGTCGTTACCGGCTCCGGCGACCCCAATCCCCTGGTGGCGGGCAAGGGCATTGAGATTTTACGCGCCCACGGCCTCCAGGTGGAGACCGGCCTGCTGAAGGAGCAGTGCGACGCTCTGAACTACGTGTTTTTCCACTACATCCAGACCGGCAGACCCTACGTAGTGATGAAATACGCCATGACCATGGACGGCAAGATAGCCACCTACACCGGGGCCTCCAAGTGGATCACCGGGGAGGCGGCCCGGAACCGGGTACACCAGGATCGCCACCGCTACGCCGCCATTATGGTCGGCATCGGAACCGTACTGGCGGACGACCCCCTGCTGACCTGCCGCATCCCTCAAGGCCACGACCCCCTGCGGGTCATATGCGACAGCCAGCTTCGCATCCCGCTGGACAGCCATATTGTCAAAACCGCCCGGGAGACCCCCACCGTCATCGCCGCCCTCCGGCCAGACGAGGGGAAAAAAGCCGCCCTGGAGGCCGTCGGGTGCCAGGTGTGGGCGCTGCCGGAATCGGACGGCCATGTCAGCCTTCCCTCCCTGATGGAGCGGCTGGGCCAGGAGGGCATCGACAGCGTTCTGCTGGAGGGGGGCGGTACCCTTAACTGGGATGCCCTGGAAAGCTGCGTCGTCCAGCGGGTGCAGGCGTATATCGCCCCCAAGCTCTTCGGCGGGGCGGGAAAGACCCCGGTAGGCGGGCAGGGCGTGGCCCTTCCCGACCAGGCGTTTCTGCTGAAAAACACCACCGTCACCCGCTTGGGGGACGACATCCTGCTGGAAAGCGAGGTGGAACAGGATGTTCACGGGCATCATTGAGGAAATGGGCGCTGTCCGAGCCGTGAAGCGGGGGGCCAATTCCTCCCTCCTCTCCATCGGGGCCAGGGTCGTGCTGGACGACCTGAAAATCGGGGACAGCGTGGCAGTAAACGGGGTGTGCCTCACCGCCACCAGCGTGGATAAGAGCGGCTTCACCGCCGACGTGATGCACGAGACCCTGAATCGCTCCTCCCTGGGAGCGCTGACCGTGGGGAGCCGCGTGAATCTGGAACGGGCCATGGCCGCCAATGGCCGCTTTGGGGGCCATATCGTCTCCGGCCACATCGACGGCACCGGCCATATCCAGTCCATCCGCCGGGACGACATTGCCCTGTGGTACACCATCGAGGCGGCCCCCGCCCTGCTGCGGTATATTGTAGAAAAAGGCTCCGTCGCCATCGACGGCATCAGCCTGACTGTGGCCGCCGTCACGGAAAAGGATTTTTCCGTCTCCCTGATTCCCCACACCGCCAGCGTCACCCTTCTGGGCCAGAAGCGCCCCGGCGACATGGGGGACCTGGAAACGGACATCATCGGCAAATACGTGGAAAAGCTGTTACAGCCCAAGGAGCCTGCCGCACCTCAGAGCGGCATCACATGGGAGTTTCTGGCTGAAAACGGATTTTAAATCTCTCAAACCTTTAGGATAACGTATGGCGGAAAAAGATCCGCCGTCCCAGCAAGGAGGAAGAATATGTCTCAATTTCAATACAACACCATCGAGGAGGCTTTGGAGGAGCTGCGCCAGGGGCGCATGATCCTTTGCACCGACGACCCCGACCGGGAGAACGAGGGCGATTTGATATGCGCTGCCCAGTTCGCCACCACGGAAAACGTAAACTTCATGGCAAGCCACGCCAAGGGGCTTATCTGTATGCCCATGTCGTCGGAATACATCCACAAGCTGAACCTGCCGCAGATGGTCTCGGAAAACACGGACAACCACGAGACGGCCTTCACCGTCTCCATCGACCATGTGTCCACCACCACGGGCATATCCGCAGCGGAGCGCTCCATCACCGCCATGAAGTGCGTGGAGGAGGGGGCAAAGCCTGACGACTTCCGCCGTCCCGGCCATATGTTCCCGCTTCAGGCCAAGCCCAACGGCGTTCTGGAGCGGAATGGCCACACGGAGGCCACCGTTGACCTGCTGCGGCTCGCGGGGCTGAAGGAATGCGGCCTGTGCTGCGAGATTATGCGGGACGACGGCACCATGATGCGCGCCACGGAGCTTCAGCAGAAGGCCGTGGAGTGGGGTCTCAAGTTCATCACCATCCACGACCTGCAAAGCTACCGCAAGCGGCATGAGAATTTCGTGGAGCAGGTGGCCGTCACCCGGCTGCCCACCAAATACGGGGAGTTCACCGCCTACGGCTATCGGAACACCCTGAACAGCGAGCATCATGTGGCCCTGGTAAAGGGGGACATCGGGGACGGGCAGGACGTGCTGTGCCGCGTCCATTCCGAGTGCCTGACTGGGGACTGCTTCGGCTCCATGCGCTGCGACTGCGGCGACCAGCTCCACGCCGCCATGACCCAGATTCAGTCCGAGGGCCGGGGCATTCTGCTGTATATGCGCCAGGAGGGCCGGGGCATCGGCCTGCTGAACAAGCTGAAGGCCTACGCCCTCCAGGATCAGGGGCTGGACACGGTGGACGCGAACCTGGCCCTGGGCTTTGCCGGGGATCTGCGGGAGTATTACATCGGCGCGCAGATTCTACGGGATTTGGGCGTCAAGACCCTGCGGCTGCTGACCAACAACCCGGACAAGGTCTATCAGCTCTCGGACTACGGCATGGAGATTGTCGAGCGGGTGCCCATCCAGATGGAGGCCACCAAGGAAGACCTGTTCTATTTACGTACAAAGCAGCACCGCATGGGGCATATACTAAACTATTAAAAACCAAATATTTTTATAAGGAGACCTTTTACCATGAATACCTTTGAGGGCAAGCTTATATCCAATAACGACCTGCGGGTGGGCGTCGTCGCCGCCCGGTTCAACGAATTTATCGTATCCAAGCTGGTGGCCGGCTGCGAGGACGGGCTGCTGCGCCATGGGGTGCAGGGGGAAAATATCGACCTGGCCTGGGTGCCGGGGGCCTTTGAGATTCCCCTGATCGCCTCCAAGATGGCCAGCAGCGGCAAGTATGACGCGGTCATCGCCCTGGGCGCGGTCATCCGCGGCTCCACCAGCCATTATGACGTGGTGTGCAGCGAGGTGTCCAAGGGCATCGCAAATGTGGCGCTGAACAGCGGCATCCCCGTTTTGTTCGGCGTTCTGACCACGGACACCATCGAGCAGGCCATCGAGCGGGCCGGGAGCAAGGCGGGCAACAAAGGCTCCGAGTGCGCCCAGAGCGCCATCGAGATGGTAAACCTTATCCGCACCATAGAGGCATGAGCGACGCCACCATCATTCTGGATTACGACGGCACGCTTCACGATTGCATCCGCATATACGCCCCCGCCTTTCGCCTGGCCTATGACGGTCTGGTTCGCAAGGGGCTGATGCCCCCGAGGACGTGGGAGGACAAGGAGCTGGAGCACTGGCTGGGCCTGACGGCCACCGAAATGTGGGACACCTTCGCCCCCCAGCTCTCCCAGGAGGAACGGGCCGCCGCCGGAGCCGTCGTCGGGGAAGAAATGCTTCGCCAAATCACCATCGGAAACGCCCGGCTCTACCCCGGCGTGACGGAGGCCCTGGACGCGCTGAAAAGCCGGGGGCATCGCCTCGTCTTTCTCAGCAACTGCCGAACCGCCTATATGCAGGCTCACCGGGACGCTTTCGGGCTGGACAACTGGTTTTCCGGCTTCTACTGCTCGGAGGACTTCGGCTGGAAGTCAAAGCCGGAGGTATTCCTCTCCATTCGGGAGCAGTTCCCCGGCCCCTATATCGCCGTGGGCGACCGCTACAAGGATATGGAGCTAGCCCGCGTCTACGGCCTGAAGGCCGTCGGCTGCGCCTATGGCTACGGCCCCCGGGAGGAGCTTTCCGACGCAGGCGTCATCGTCCAAAGCCCGGCGGAAATCCCCGCCGCCGTGGAAGCGCTGCTGTAGCGCAAAAATATGACCAAAACATCGACCCCCTCGCGGCCCTTCGCATAGAATGGCCGGGAGGGGATTTTTATTATGGACATAGACGAATCCATCCGGGAAAGCCTCGCCGGGTTTGCGGCGGTCTGGCAGCGGGTGGCAGGGGCCGAACGGCCAGCCGGTCAGGCGGAGGAAACCGCGCCCATTCCCCGCTTCCGGGAGGAGCAGGCCATGGAGAGCTTTATCCAGGCGGAGCTGTGCGCCGCCGCGTTTGACAAAGCCCTCGCGCGGATGTTCCAAAGCAAGGGGCGAGCCGTCCTGCTGGCCCAGGCCGAGGATGCCATGCGCCGCGCCCGCCGCCTGCGGGCGGAATATTTCATCCGCACCGGCGTGACCTACACGCCGGAAAATCACGGCCCGTCCGTCGGCGGCAAGCTGGCCTCGCTGCGGGAGGCCATGCTGCGGGAGGCGCGGCTGGCCCAGGACTATACCCAGGCCGCCGCGCAGACCACCGCGCCCGAAACGCAGACCCTGTACACGGAATATGCC
>JAJBVW010000146.1 GCA_020866945.1 Oscillospiraceae bacterium | reverse complement strand
ACCTGGCGGACACCACGGACTTTGAGGAGGACGGCGTCGGCGTCATTTACGACAGCAGCTATGACAGCGAATCTGTTGGCAGCAGCGCTGAAAACACTGGTCTGGTCGTATTCGGTATCAACTATGAGGCGCTGCTGCAATCTGACGGCTCCTACAGCTACGCGACGGTTCTTCCCCAGCTGGAAGCATTTCCTGGAAGAGCTGAGTCAGAAATATGAAGGGCAGCTCGTAGTTATTTCCGCTCATGCGGGTCTGCACGTTCTGGACGACTGGAGCGGCGACAACGACTACAACATTGATATGTCTGCTGCCATGGTTGAGCTTCTCAACTATTACGCCACAGAGTATGGCATGGACATCATGTTCTTCTTCGGCCATGACCACTCCAAGGGCGAGTCGGAATTCTATCTTACCGTAGGCGATGAAATCACCAGCACGGTGTCCTATGCCGATCAAACCTCCAATACCTACACCCTGGCCTTCACTTATGCCCACGCCGGGTATATCACCAACACCATCGGCGGCGAGGAGAATTACACCCTAGTGACCTGGGACACCGAGACCATCGTGCGTTCCATGTATGTAGCCGACGGCACTCATTCTCTGAATGATTCCCTCTCCTTCGAGATTGACCGTCTGGCTGAGTTCACGCAGGACGACGGCACTGAGCCTCCTGACGGTGGTAATGGTTCCGCTCCTCCTGATGGTGAGGGCGGTGGCCAAGGAGGCCCTGGCAGTGACGGCAACGGCGCCTCCGGCGAGCCAAAGACCGGTGATGAGAGCAATGCCCTCCTGTGGCTTATCATCCTGGCCGTATGTGGTGCCGGCATGATTACTACCATTGCCATAGTACGTAAAAAGCATGGATAAACAAAAGAACACCCTATCCCCCAGCACATAAAACGGCAGCCGCCGCGAAGCAATCGCTTCGCGGCGGCTTTGCTGTGCTTGTTCGGCGGAAGGGACTTGTCAGCGCAGGAATCCCTCCAAAATTTTCTCCTCGGCCTCCTCCTCGGTAAGGCCCAGGGTCAGGAGCTTCAATATCTGCTCGCCGCTGATGCGGCCAATGGCGGCCTCGTGTATCAGGGTGGCGTCTACATCGTTGCAGGCAATCTCCGGGATGGAGCGGGCCTTGGCCTGGCCCATAATAATGGCGTCACAGGACACATGACCAAAGCAGGGGGCGTTGCCCTGCACACGGGGATAGAAGGTCTGGGAGGAACTGTCCTGGGCTACGGAGCGGCTGATGACGCGGGCCTTGGCCTCCGCACCGTTCAGGAACACATCCATTTCCGATATGGCGGTTTGATCCTGGTGGGTGCAGAGCTTTTCCTGGATAATAATTTCCGCACCTTCCCCCACCTCTGCCTTGGTGTAGCGCTTCGTGTCGTCCACGCCGCGAATCTGGGAGGTATCCAGGGTGATAGAGGCTCCTTCCTCCAGGAATATCTCCGTCACCGGGTTAAGAATGCGCTTGCCAGTGCCGGTTCCTTCGCCATAGTGCTTTTCCTTATAGACCACAGAGGCGTTTTTCCCGATGTGGAAGGTATGAATGCCGTCGTGCTGGGAATCGTCGCAGCCGCAGTTGTTAATGCCGCAGCCGGCCACGATTTCCACCTGGGCCCCCTCTCCCACGTAAAAGTCATTGTATACCTTGTCCTTAAAGCCGGACTTGGTCAGCACCACGGGGATGTGGACGCTGCCGTGGACGGTGTTGGGGGCGATATACACGTCGATGCCGTCCTTGTCCGACTTGGTGACGATTTCAATGTTCTTCGTATTGCGGCGCTGGGCCTTGGCCCCGTCCACGCGGATGTTCACCGCCGAATCCTGTGGAAACTCATGTCCGTCGGCAATCTGATCCAGCACGCCGCTCACAACGTCGTTCAGCATCCCTGTTCCTCCATGCGACAGCCGGCAGACACAGTCTGCCCCATGATTTTCGGATATATCTCCTCCTGGGAGCCTTGGGCCGCCACCTGTCCCCCGTCAATCAGGACGATCTCATCCGCCTGGGCGATGAGCCGCTCTTGGTGGGAGATGATGATAAGGGTGGCCTCCTTCCGGCGGCTGATAGCCCCGAAGGTCTCCGTCAGCTTGGAGAAGCTCCACAGGTCGATGCCAGCCTCCGGCTCATCGAATATCATCAGGCCCCCGTGATGGGCCAGAATGGTGGCAATCTCTATCCGCTTGGCCTCCCCGCCTGAGAGGCTGTCGTCCATGTCCCTGTCCACATAGTCCTTGGCGCACAGGCCGACCTGGGTCAGGTAGTCGCAGCATTCCAGGCGGCTCATATCCCGGCCAGAGGCAATTTTCAGCAGGTCATAGACCGTCATGCCCTTGAACCGGGGAGGCTGCTGAAAGCCATAGCTGACGCCCAGCCTGGCCCGTTCGGTTACGGAAAGACCAGTCAGCTCCTGCCCGTCCCACATAATACTGCCGGATGTTGGAGTTTCCAGGCCCATGATGAGCTTTGCCAGCGTAGTCTTTCCGCCGCCGTTGGGGCCGGTGATGACCGTGAAGCTCTTGTCCACCAGGGTCAGGTTCAGATTTTTGATAATCTCCTTGTCGCCCCCCTCGCCGGGGGCATTATAGCATAAATTCTCAATTTTCAGCATTGTTCCAGCCACTTTTGATCGTCCGGCTCAAAGACCACCTTTTCATAGGCAGGGACGTCCATCATGACGCCCGTCCAATCCGAGTGAATGTCGCCGTTTTGTTTGATGAGAACGTCATAGAGGATGTCATAGGTGACGCCGTCCTCTCCTGTCTCCACAATGGTGCTGTATGGCAGCGTGCGGTGATAGGTTATTTCTATTCCGTCATGCTCAAAATGGTAGCCGTTGCGCATACGGCAGCCATCCAGACCGTGATAAGTGAAATAGCGTTTCAGGTCGTGGAGGATCTTGTCGTCCTCCTCCCTGTATAGGTTCTCCGGGGTGGTGTCCATATAGTCGTAGCGAAACTGGATGGACACATTGCGATTCTTCCACCGCTCCACAAAGGCGGGCAGCTTGTCCGCCGTGTAATTCTTCCACAGCACGCAGTTGACGCGGGCCGGAACCGGCAGGCGGCCTATCAGCTCGTCCGGGGATTCCTCCACATAATGCTGCATATGGCGGGAGATGTTGACACAGGTGATTTTCTCCTGATTCCGCCGAAAAAATTCCAAAATTTCCTCCTCCGGCTGTCCTTCAAATACAGGCAGGGTGGTATTAATAAAGACCCGGTGAGTGGTGGGAATGCAGTCCAGCATGGTCTGCAAGGATTCCAGGTTGGACATTGGTTCTCCGCCGGTGAATACAAAATCGCACCGAGGCGTTATGCCGTCCAGACGCCGGATGCTGTCACATATTTTCTCCAGGCTGAAGCCTGTCATGTCCGCATATTCCTGCTTGTTGATGCAGAACGGACAGTTGTTGCGGCAGTCATAGGGAACAAACACGGTGACGGTCGCGCCGCCCTCTCTTGTTTTGTAGGGGTTGGCCATTGGTTTTCAATCCTTCTATATATCAAAATTTTTGTAAACAATATTTCTACCCAATGGGCTATTCTAGCACAAAACGCCCAAAAAATAAAGGCATTTTGCTGACAACATTTTGGCAATTCGCACAATGCATTTTCCCCGCTCCTTTGGCCTGGTGAATCAAACCATCGGGAATTGGAAAGACTATCTGTGCCATTGGACATCAATGGCCAAATGAGGGGGATTTGTCCATGCAATGCAAAGTAGAAATCTGCGGCGTGAACACAGCCAAGCTAAAAGTGCTGAAAAATGATGAGACCCGCGCCCTGCTGGCGCGAACCAAGACGGGCGATATGGCGGCGCGGGAGGAGCTTATCGCCGGGAACCTGCGGCTGGTGCTGTCCGTCATACAGAAATTCTCCGGTCGGGGCGAGAATGTTGACGACCTGTTCCAGGTCGGCTGCATTGGCCTCATCAAAGCAATAGACAATTTCGATATGTCACAGGATGTGAAATTTTCCACCTATGGAGTGCCGATGATTTCCGGAGAAATCCGGCGCTATCTGCGCGACAACAGCGCCCTGCGGGTATCACGTTCCCTGCGGGACACAGCCTACCGAGTGATGCAGGCCAAGGAGGCGCTGATAAAACTCAACCAGCGGGAGCCGACTGTGGATGAAATTGCCAAGGAGCTTGGCATACAAACCGCCGAGGTCGTGATGGCCATGGACGCCATATCCGACCCGGTCAGTCTGTTCGACCCTGTATACAACGACGGAGGCGAGAGCATGCGCGTCATGGATCAGATAGGCGCCAACAACAACCCCGCCACAGCCTGGCTGGCGCGCATCGCCCTGCCGGAAGCAGTGGACAAGCTGGACGACCGGGAGAAGCGCATCCTGTCTATGCGCTTTTTTGACGGGAAAACCCAAATGGAGGTGGCCTCCGTTATTGGAATTTCCCAGGCCCAGGTATCAAGGCTCGAAAAAAACGCCGTAGGTCAAATTAAAAAAGCGCTGTTCCCAGCATAACGAGGAGGCAGAACCGTTTAGATTCTGCCTCATTAAATTTGTATACGAGAATCGTCTCATTCCCGCAGAACATCCGCGTTCTGCACCAAATAAATGACCCCGGAAATGACGGTCAGGGCAGCACAAAGCCAAATAAGAGCGCAGGCCATTGGCGCAAGGAAGGATACATCTATTGCACGGAAAAGCAGGATAGCGGCCAGGGAGACATCCTGAACGAGAGTCTTGATTTTGCCCCAGATATTTGCGGCAATGACCTTCCCTTGCTCCACAGCCACCTGGCGGATGCCGGAGACAAGAAACTCCCGAAACAGGATGATGACCAGGGCCACGGGCGGGATAAGCCCCTCCGGGACAAGAAGAACCATGACGGAATAATTCAAAATCTTATCCGCCAGGGGGTCCATAAATTTGCCAAGATTTGTCACCAGATTCCGGCTGCGGGCAATATGGCCGTCCGCCATATCCGTCAGAGAGGCGGCTACAAACATAGCAACGCTGAGCCAGGCAAAAACCGGGCCGTCAATCAGCAGGAACACCACCATCAAAATGGTGCAGCCTATCCGCGAGAGCGTCAGCTTATTGGGTAGATTCATTGTCAGATCCTTCCTTCTCTTGGGGTGATTGAGGTGCATGATGCTTCCACCACAGGGAAAAAATCAGGGCGGCAAAAGCCTGCACCACAATAAACAGGGCGGTGGACAGGACAAACCCGGGCGAGGTGGGGTCATCCAGGCACAGACCCATAACAGTCGTAATAACCATAGAAGGCAAATAGCCAAGCACGCCGCCCATCACAAAATCCAGATATGGCATACCGCTGGCCCCAAGCAAAACGCTGACTGCATCTGCCGGGAATATGCCCACCGCCCGGCAGAGAATGGAAAACCATCGGTTGCTGGCCTGGCGAAGAGCCGCCAGCTTTTGCAGCACAGGCTGGCGAGCAGCAACCTGCTCCAT
>JAJBVW010000114.1 GCA_020866945.1 Oscillospiraceae bacterium | reverse complement strand
GTTTTGTTTTAATTGGCTCGTCAACGCTCCCGCTGCACAGCGATACGCTCTCGTCACGCACCGATACGCTTGCATCACGCACCGATACGCTTGCGTCACGCTCCTCCTCCGCGCAGCCGGCGGAAGCATCCTTCCAGCGTGCGTATGGCAGAGGCGTCTCCCCGTCATCCTTCGCCTTGCGCGCATACTGCGAATAGGCGCCCTTCAAATCGTTTTCGGCGGTCTTTTTGTTATAGGCCGCGACGTTGCGGTCAATCTGATCCTGCACAAGGGGCCAGCTGATAGCAAGCTCCGCCGGCAGCGCCGGCTCCAGGCCCGTGGTAAAATACTCGCACATTCCCATCACAAGCTGCCCGACCTGCTCAAGCGACATTCTTTCAAACATCGGGAACAGTGTGGCATAGATGATCATCCCGGGAGGGTTCTTATTCGCCATACGTTCATGCCTCCAAAATCCAAATTTGCAACGACGCACTCCGCCCGCCCTGACGCCCGCCAGGCGAAGCAACGCGCCGCTTTCCGTTTCTTTCTGAGTATATTATAGCACTATATTTCGCAAATTGCAACCCCTTAGGCGAGCAGCCTCGAAGAGATTTTGCAACTCCTCATCTCTTCCCGGTATCTATGTGTTAAATTATCTATTTTTGCAACTTCGCGTATATAAAAATGCTCCATGCAGACGTGAACCGCACGACAGCATCATTCCGATATGTCGATTCGCAATGTTCCGCACCCTTTCCTTTGTTCCGATAAGGCAAAAGATGTTATTCCGATAGTCTTTATATTATTCCGATAACGTGGTATAATAAAAGAGACTTAGACCGAAATCTCTCACAGGCAGGAGGAAAACGAATGTACATAACGGTAAAAGAGGCTGCTGAAAAGTGGGGCATTTCCGACAGAAGGATACGAACCCTATGTTCTGAGGGGAAAATCCCCGGCGCATACCAGGCGGGACGGAGCTGGAAAATCCCGGCAGATGCGCAGAAGCCCGCCGATGGGCGCTATAAATCCAAAGAAAGCATTTTTGAACAGATTGAACGCAAGAAAGCGGAGCTTGACAGCAAACGTCCTTTAACCGAGGGCGAGGTTGCAAGATTGAAGGAAGAGTTTGTTGTGGAATACACCTATAACTCAAATGCAATCGAGGGCAACACGCTGACCCTACGGGAAACAGCTTTGGTGCTGCAAGGTCTTACGATTGACCAAAAGCCGCTGAAAGACCATATGGAGGCAGTCGGCCACAAGGAAGCGTTTGATTATGTAAGTGAGCTTGTAAAAGAAAATGCGCCTATCAGCGAAAGCATAATCAAGCAGATACACTATCTTGTGCTTGCGGATAAGAAGGATGACCGGGGCGTTTACCGTCGTGTTCCCGTGAGAATTATGGGCGCGCATCATGAGCCTGTCCAGCCCTATCTGATTCAGCCGAAAATGGAGCAGCTCCTGCTGGACTTTGCCGAAAGCAAGGAGCATATTATAACCAAATTGGCACGGTTTCATATTGAGTTTGAAAGCATTCATCCGTTCATCGACGGCAACGGCCGAACCGGTCGTCTGCTGGTAAATCTGGAGTTCATGAAAGCGGGCTACCCGCCTATCGACATCAAGTTCACGGACAGGGTCGCATATTACAACGCTTTTGATGAATATCATGTTAAGCATAATCTTTCCGCGATGGAAAACCTGTTTGCAGGGTATATCAACGCAAGGCTGGATATGTATTTGAATATATTAAAAGACGCTTGAAGGACAGCGATAAAAACCTTGCAGCCAAGCCCGGAACAAGCTTATTGCGGAGAAAGCGGCTGGATGTGAAATTTGAGGATGAAACCGTCTGGCTCTCTCTTGAGCAGATGGCTGAGCTGTTTCCATGAGAGCAGCGTTTGGCGGCAGCTCTGAAACATCGGCTCAAATTCCTCTTCTTCCAGTTGCTCCGAACCCATGGACGGGCAACCGAACGCCACTGCGTCATACTGTTAAGCCTATTCATTTATCATCTATTACCGGGACTGGCCTTAGTCCACTTGTAAATAGTAGGCTGGGCACGCCTCCCACTACTTGAGCAAGGAGGTGTGTCCCGTGATAAACTACAGGCTTATAGGACTGCGGATTAAGGATATTCGTCGCAGACAGTCGATAACACAGGCAAAACTCGCGGAGAAGGGATGGTATCCCATACAGATGCTGGATCAGCACCATCTTGATGAGCACGACCGGGTCTGTTCCGGGCGACCGACCTCGTGATTGTAATATGGACTCAGCCGTTCATACAGCCATTCGTAATCCATGACCCGCTCCACCTTCCGCAGCAGGTGGTCTTGAGGCACCAGTGCGTCTATGTCTATCATCACGACTTCCCGCCGTGCATCTCTTTTCCAGTTCTCCATGTAATTTCACTCCCGTCCTTCTATTTTACCACTTCTTTCGCTAAAGGGTATTTCCTTTCTTTGACAGACTGAAGCCACCGCCTGAAAAGCGGTGGCTTGTTTAATAGCAAATAGGGAATTGGGCGCGTTTTACTGGCAGATGCTCTCCGTCCAGGCAAAGAAATCCTCAGAGCCGGCATCGCTGGAGTGGCCTACGTCCCACATCAGGTTATAGATGACCTCTGCGTCACAGTATAGGTTTCCAGCGCGGCAGCCAGCGCAATGGAGGTGGAGGCAGGCTGGAAGGTATCCATAGACCCGACAACGATTCTGAAATAGGTGGCCGTGTCAGCGGTTCCATCCAGAATATAATTCATGGGATTTAGCAGTCTGACCTGTTCCGCTACCAGCTCGCTGACCTCCGCAGTGCTGTAAGCCTCGGCCTCCTCCGTATAGCCTGCCGCCATGAGTATGTCATATACATAGGTAGTAAAGTGTACATACTCCCCATCCGTATCGCCATAGGTCCAGTTGGCTGTGGCACTCAAGTCGATGGCGTCAAAGGGAGGAACTCCGCTCATTCGACCGGCATGGGCAGCATAACCATCCATATCATATACCGTGGCCGTCTGGGTCTCGCTGTCCCAGGACAGCCAATCTTCGTTTTCTGCGAGATAGGCGTCCAGCGTTTCCTCGTCCAGTTCCTTTAAATACTCTGTGGCCGATTCGCTGAGAATCGCCAGAACATAATCCTGGAAGGAGCCGGTTCCGTCCTCCTCCAGGGTAAGGGCTTCGCCCGTCTCAGCGTCTATCAGACCCAGGGAATTAATATAGGCCGGATACATAGCCGCAAGCCCCTCAGAGATGATAACGCTCAGCGTGTCCGTTTCATCCACCAGGGAACCGAACATCCATTCATAGGCCAGGTCTCCGTTGTCCATGTCCGTGATTGGGCAGGAAGGAGCGGCAGCGTATATATCATCCCGCTCGTCGGCGGCTCCCAGCTCCTGAAGATAGGACTCGTAATCCTCGCTGTTTCCTGTCGTCCCCAGCAGCGTTACCAGCGCGCCTCCGGCGCTATGGCCCACCGCGATAATCTTTTCCGTGTCGCCACACAGATTTTCGCTGTTGTAGCGCAGATAACGGATGGCGGCTTTTAAATCCACCAAGCCCGCAAAGCCCTTGCCGTTATAAGACCCGTCCTCGTTCGTGGTATCTCTACCGCGGCATCCAACTGTTACCACAACATATCCCATCTGGACGGAGTAAGATCCCACATCATCGTCACTTACTTCAGAAAGGCCGGGTGTGGACACATCGGTCTCTCCGCTGGCCTCATCGCTGGACGCGGAGAGGGAGGCCGGTTCCACACCGCTGCCATTGCCAAGCGTCGCGGCGATAGACCCGGCATATCCGCCTACGTTGACCACAAACATGATGGGGGCCGTTTCCGCCGTATAGCCGTTGATCGAGCCGCCCTCAAAATACGCGGCGGGGACATAGATATTCAAGGATTCGTACTCCTCGTCTACTGGGTTAGCCACATAGACTATCCCCTCCAGCGCGTAATAATCGCCAATTTCCTCGTTTTCCACCAGCACCCACTCTTCCTCGTGGTTTAAAATGTTCAGGACATCTTCCTCCAATGCGGTCTGCTCCGATTCCTCGGAACTGAACGCATAGGCTGCCGGAACCATTAAGAGAAGTAAGGTCAAAGCGGTTGCGAATGCCAGAAACCTTTTTAGTTTTCTCATGTATTATACCTCCAGTATCAATTTCTATTGCTTATTCTTTCTGACAGACGTATAATAACATGGAAAAATAATCAAATCAAGCTTGATTAATATGCTTTTAAATACGGATAATCCTGATTTATAAAGTGTCCTCACCTATCGACCGCTGATAGGCGCATGGAGCTAAAGGAGAGGTCTCATGAATTTTCAAAGCGCCATTTATTTTCTGGCCGTGGCCACAGAAGGCAGTATTAAACAAGCAGCTGCCACGCTTATCATGTCCCCACAGGCGCTCAGCGAGAGTATAAAACGCATGGAGCAGGAGCTTGGCGTGTCCCTTCTCAATAATACGCGCCCTGTAACGCTCACGCCCGCCGGAAAGCGTGTCGCCCAATACTGCTCTGACCTTGTGCGGCTGTCAAAGACACTGGAACACGATTTGGCCAATCTGACAGATAAAAAGGGATCGCTTAAAATCTCCCTGCCCCCCAAGGGGTGTCCGCCGGATATTATGAGGATTATCGCAGCGTTCCTGTCCCATGAGCAGAATTGCTTTATAGATCTCTCCTATCGGCCTGTGGACGCAACACGGGATGATTTGGAAAAGTACGATCTGCATATTTATGAAGTACCGGTTCGCGCCGACATGGAAAGCGTCTCCCTTCCGGGAGAACCCCCTGTGCCTGAAAACCGATGCTACGGAATCGCCGTGCGGCGCTCGCTGCTGCGCCGCCGATGGGGAGAGGGCTGGGAAGAGAAATTCCAGTTGCTTTGCCGCGAGGACAACCTGCCGCTGCTGCGGGACATTCCCTTCATCACCTTTGAAAATTCCGAGGCCAAGGAAAACAAAGAGAAACAGCTTCTATATTCCATGGGCTTTGACCCCCTTGTTGTCGCCAGCTCAGAGAGCATAGACGCCTGCATGGTTATGTGCCTTTACGGTATTGGCGGACTTGTCGCCCCGGAGGATTGGATAAGAAATCAGCTCCTTGTCCACAGAACGGAAAACGCCGAGGATATTGAAATTATCCATTTAAACAAACCCGTCCGTTCCGTGAAGATAAAACTGTGCTATCTAAAGGGAAAAAATCTCAGCAAGGCCGCCAGACAGTTTATCCAGTTTGCCTCCTCATATGAATAACGGCTGCAAATCCTCCTTATCATTGGCATACTGGCCCGGTCCCTTCTCTGACGCCAGCGCACAGCCCATAAACGCACCCGGCGCGGAGAAATCCGCACCGGGTGCCGCTATATGTACCTTTGGCTGATCATCGGAACATGGGAAGGCGCTCCGCAGTCATTCTGCTGCGCTACCAACTGTCGGCGGAGGGGAGGCAGGCGCGATTCCATGCATCGCAGAAATATCGAATAGCCCCAGCGGTCATGCCC
>JAJBVW010000051.1:20711-24392 GCA_020866945.1 Oscillospiraceae bacterium | reverse complement strand
TTTGGCCCCTATATCTGGTAGCATAAATAAGATTATGAGCGAATAGAAATGCCTGTCCGACAACACCTCAACCCGAAAGGAGTCTGTCCATCCTATGCGGTCTGCTGATGACGGCGCTGGCGCTGATGAGCGCCGCCGGGTATTGCAGCACCTGGCACGCCTCGCGGGCCTCCAACGGCTTCGGCTCGAATCTGCGGGTGGCACTGTTCCACCATATCCAGGAGTTTTCCTTTTCGGATATTGACCAGTTCTCCACCGCAAGCCTTGTCACCCGCACCACCAGCGACGTCCGTCAGCTCCAGAACGCCATGCAGATGATGCTCCGCACCCTGATACAGGCTCCCTTTCAGCTTGTGGTGGCCCTCATCATCGTGTTCACCTACAGCTGGAAGCTGGCTCTTATTTATCTCATCGCCGTGCCTCTGCTGTTCATCGGTGTCGTCTCCGTGATGTCTGCGGTGGATAAGCTTTTTACCATCGTCCAGCAGAAGCTCGATGCCATGACGGCGGACATCCAGGAAACCCTTATCGCCATTCGCGTGGTGAAGGCCTTTGTCCGCCAGGAGCATGAAAAGCGGAAATTCAAAAAGGCAAACGATGACCTGACCCGCGCTAACCTCAAAGCTGTGGGCCTTATTATTGTTATGAGTCCTCTGGCTACCATCGTGCTGAACGCGGTGACGCTGTGCCTGTACTGGTTCGGCGGCCGGCTGGTGGCCTTTGGGGAGATACAGTCCGGCCAGCTGCTGGCGGTCATCAGCTATCTGAACCAAATTATGTTCAGCGTGATGATGTTCTCCATGGTGCTGATGCAGTACATCCGCAGCCGCGCCTGCGGCAAACGTATCGCCGAGGTGCTGAACACCGTCCCGGACATCCAGTCGAAGCCAGCGGCCCCTGAGCGCGTTATCGCCCAGAACCGCGGCTCTGTGGAGTTTAAAAACGTCTCCTTCCGCTATTCCAAGACCGGCACCGGCGAGGAGGTTCTGAAAAACATCTCCTTCACCGCCCAGCCCGGCCAGACCGTTGCCATCGTGGGCGGCACCGGCGCAGGAAAATCCAGCCTCGTGAACCTCATTCCCAGGTTTTACGACGTCTCGGAGGGGCAGGTGCTGGTGGACGGCGTGGACGTGCGGGACTACCGCATCGAAGATCTGCGGAGCGGCATCGGCATGGTGCTGCAAAATAACGTCCTGTTTTCCGGCACCATCCGGGAGAATATCTCCTGGGGCCGCGCGGACGCCACGGACGAGGAGATTATCCAGGCCCTGCAAAACGCTCAGGCTTGGGATTTTGTCTCCCAAATGCCGGAGGGGCTTGACACCTATATCCAGCAGGGCGGCACCAACGTCTCCGGCGGCCAGAAGCAGCGGCTGTGCATTGCCCGCGCTATGCTAAAGCACCCGGCCATTCTGATCCTGGACGACAGCACCAGCGCCGTGGATTCCGACACGGAGGGCCGCATCCGGGACAGCTTCACACGGGAGCTGAAGAACACCACCGTTTTCATCATCGCCCAGCGCATCTCCTCCGTGGTATCGGCGGATAAAATCATCGTGCTGGATGAGGGCTGCATCAGCGCCGTGGGTACCCACAGCGAGCTGATGGAAACCAGCGAGATTTACAAGGAGACATACACATCTCAGGTGGAGGAGGCGCTTTCCGATGGCTGAAAAGAAGAAAAAGCAGAGCGTTCTGGCCCAGCTGAAGGCCCGGCTCGCCGTGGACGATGTGGACGAGAACGACGCCAAGATATACAAGCACGTCGAAAACGGCCCCGGCCCCGGCGGCGGCAAGGATTTTCGCAAGCCCAAGGACACCAAGGGAACGTTGCTGCGCATTTTGGGCTACGCCGGCAAAAGGCGGGGGCTTTTGGTGCTTATCGTCGTCATGATGCTCATCTCCACCGGCTGCTCTCTGGTTGCCAGCTACTTTCTAAAGCCGCTCATAGACGACTATATCGTCCCTCTCATCACCCAGCCGGAGAAAAACTTTGCCGCTCTGGCGAGACAGCTCGCCATTCTGGCCTGCATTTATCTTACCAGCGCGGTGGCTACCTATTTCACCTCCCGCGCCTGTATGCAGCTGGCCCAGTGGTCAACAAACGCCATCCGCCGCGACCTTTTCGCCGCGCTGCAGGATATGCCCATCACCTATTTTGACCAGCACACCCACGGGGAGCTGATGAGCCGCTTTTCAAACGACGCAGACAATGTGCAGATGTGTCTGGAACAGGGCATCGTGCAGTTTTTGTCCGGCATCATCACCTTTGTTGGCACCGTAGTTCTCATGCTGGCGCTGAGCTGGAGGCTATTCATCATCACGGTCATTACTATCGCGCTGTCCTTCGGCCTGGTGCGGGGTGTGGGGAAATACTCCAAGATACTGTTCAAAAAACAGCAGTCCTCACTTGGCGTTTTGAACGGCTATATTGAGGAAATGCTGGATGGCCTGAAGGTCGTCAAGGCCTTCAACTATGAAGACCGGGCCAAAGACACCTTTGGTGAGTTGAACGACGAATACCGGGAAAACGCCATCTGCGCAAACTTTCTCGGAAACGTCATCATGCCCACCATGAACGCCGTCATGAATATATGCTACGCAGTGACGGCGGTGCTGGGCGGCTTTATGACCGTGGCAGGCCGGTTCACCATCGGCTCCCTCGGCGTCTATCTCAACTATATCCGCCAGGTGACGACCCCCATCAACATGATGTCGAACCAGGCCATCAATCTGTTTTCCGCTATCGCCGGCGCGGAGCGCATTTTCGCCGTTATCGACCACAAACCGGAGGCAGACGAAGGCAAGGTCTCCCTCGTCACCGCAAACCGGGCCGAGGACGGAACCATCACGGAGACGGGCCACGGGGAGCGCACTGGCTTCTGGGCCTGGAAGATTCCTCAGGAGGACGGGAGCTTTGCATATAAAGAAGTCCTAGGAAATGTCCGGCTGGAAAACGTCAGCTTCTCTTATGTGCCGGAAAAGCCGGTGCTGAAGGACATCACTGTCTGGGCAAAGCCCGGCGAGAAAATAGCCTTTGTCGGCTCCACCGGCGCCGGCAAAACCACCATCACAAACCTGATAAACCGCTTTTACGAGATTGACCAGGGGCGCATTCTCTTTGACGGCATCGATGTGAAGGACATCCAGAAGTCCGGTCTGCGCCGAAGCCTGGGCATTGTGCTTCAGGACACCAATCTGTTCACCGGCACGGTGATGGACAACATCCGCTATGGCAAGCTGGACGCCACGGACGAGGAGTGCATCCAGGCGGCCAAGTCCGCCAACGCCCACGGGTTCATCACCCGCCTGCCGGATGGCTACAACACCATGATAAACGGCAACGGCCAGAATCTTTCCCAGGGCCAGCGCCAGCTTCTGGCCATCGCCCGCACCGCCGTTGCAAAGCACCCGGTCATGATTATGGACGAGGCCACCAGCTCCATCGACACCCGCACGGAAAAGCTGATTGACAAGGGCATGGACGCGCTGATGGAGGGCCGAACCGTGTTCGTCATCGCCCACCGGCTATCCACCGTCCGAAACGCCCAGGCTATCGTGGTCATCGAGCACGGCGAGATCGTGGAGCGGGGCAGCCACGAGGAGCTGCTGGCCCAGAAGGGGCGGTACTATATGCTCTATACTGGACAAAGCGAGCTTGAATAATTGTCCGAAAAGTGC
>JAJBVW010000051.1:0-20701 GCA_020866945.1 Oscillospiraceae bacterium | reverse complement strand
ATATAATTCCGTGCTATAATATATAGGAAAACCTATCTGGGAAAATTTGGAGGGGAACCATGGAAAACGTATTGGCTGTAAAGACCTCTCTTTTGGGGGACATCGTGTCTGCAAACGGCCTTATCACCGGGCGGGAGGAGGAGGTCATGGAGCTGATCTCCACCCACGGGGAGTTTTTGCCTCGGCCTGCGGCAGAGGTGGATCCCTCCTATAAACAGATTATCCCTTATGTGACCATCCTTCGGGGCGATCAGGCTTTTGCCACCCGCCGCCTGAACAAGGGCGGTGAAAGCCGCCTTCACGGGCTGGTCAGCCTTGGGGTAGGCGGACACATCAACCAGACAGACGAGAAAAACGGCGACTGGCTGATGAACTGCCTGCGCCGGGAGGTGGAGGAAGAGGTAGATATGACCCACTTCGGTACGCTGACTCTGCGGGGCCTGATCAACGACAACAGCAACGATGTCGGCAGCGTACACCTGGGCTTTTTCTTCACCCTGACCACCACCGGGGACGTATCCGTCCGGGAGACGGAAAAGCTGGAGGGTGGATTTCTGCCCCTGTCCTCCCTGGCGGAGACAGCCCCCCAAATGGAGACCTGGAGCCAGATTATCACGCCGGAGCTGACAGACCTATGGATAGCTGGGAAGCTCTGAAAAAGGAATGTGCCGCCTGCCAGGGCTGCGGCCTGGGCCGCACACGGCACAACCTGGTCTTTGGGGTGGGAGACCAGCAGGCAGCCGTCATGTTCATCGGGGAAGGCCCCGGCGAGCAGGAGGACTTAAGGGGCGAGCCTTTTGTTGGCCCGGCGGGGCAGCTTCTGGACACCATGCTGGAAATCATCGACCTGGACAGGACACAGGTATACATCGCAAACATCGTCAAATGCCGCCCGCCTCGGAACCGTGACCCGCTGCCGGATGAACAGGCCGCCTGTATGGGCTGGCTTCGGCGGCAGATTGCCCTGGTAGACCCTAAAATGTTTGTGTTTCTGGGGCGTATCGCGGCCACGGCTTTTATCAAGCCGGATTTTCGTATCACCCGCGAGCATGGCCAGATTTTCACCGTTGAGGGCCGGCCGGCCATGGCCCTTTATCACCCCTCCGCCCTGCTCCGCGACCCCAGCAAGCGGCCGGAAACCTTCGTAGACCTAAAGCAATTACAACGGGAGATTCAAAAGCTATTATGATAGAACTGCACCCGGTCACCCTGGCGGACAAGTCATGGATAGACCCCCTGGTGCTGGCGGAGAATTCCCCCAGCGCCGACTATAACTTTGGAAATATATTTCTGTGGGATGAAAGCTTCCATCAGCAGGTGTGCCAGCTGGAGGAACGGCTGATCGTCATGCCCTGCTATGAGGAAAAGCCCTTCTTCGCCTGGCCGGTAGGCAGCGGGCCGATTGCCTCCGTGCTGGAGCAAATGCACCAGTATGCCAGGGCCAACGGCTTCCCCTTCGTCCTGCGGGGCGTCACAGGCGAGCATCTGCCAACCGTCCGCTCTCTCTGGGGCGATAAATGCACTATCGAGGACGAGCGGGATTACTGGGATTACCTATACAGCGCGGAAAAGCTTGATACCCTTTCCGGCAAGAAGCTTCACGGCAAGCGCAACCACATAAACCGCTTCACAGCGGAAAACGACTGGCGCTTCGCTCCGCTGTCCATCAGCGAGCTGCCCGCCTGCCAGGCCCTGCTGGACGAGTGGATGGCCCTGTGCGGCGAGGACGAACGGGACGGCATCGACGAGGAATACACCGCCATTCTCCGGGCCTTTCAATATTATGAGGCTCTGAGCCTGGAGGGCGGTGCTCTCTGGGTGAACGACCGTCTCGCGGCTTTCACCATCGGAGAGGTCATCAGCAGCAATACCTTTAACGTGCATTTTGAAAAGGCTTACGCCTCCATTAACGGCGCTTACACCATGATAAACCGGGAGTTCGTCCGCCAGATACGGCGGAATCACCCAGAGATACAGTGGATTAACCGGGAGGACGACACGGGCCGCCCAAGCCTGCGTCAGTCCAAGCTGAGCTATCAGCCTGACCGTATGGTAGAAAAATATAAGGTGACGATTTATGAGTGATACGAATGATTTTATTCTCCGCCCCTGGACAGCAGCGGACAGGGAACAGCTCAAAGCCCTGTGGCAGACCGCCTTCGGTGACGACGAGGACTACATCAGTAATTTCCATGGCCTTTTTCTGACAGCGGGCGGCTGCATTGTGGCCCAGACCGACGGAAAGGTGGTCTCCGCCATGTATATTCTGGATGGAGCGAAGCTCTTCACCGGGCGCAAAACCATGCCCAGCGCAGCCTATACCTATGCCCTGGCGACGCTACCGGAATACCAGGGCCGTGGCATCGGCTCCGCCGTATACAAGGCCTGCGTCCAGGCCGCTTATAAACGGGCGGACGCTGCCTGCGTCCTTCCGGCGGAAATGGGGCTGTACCCCTTTTATGAAAACGCCTCCGGCGCAAAGCCTCTCAGTTATATTCGGGAAATACGCATGACGCGTGAGGAGCTGATGTCCCACCGCGACGGGGCCGGGGCGCGCATCGGCAGTCTCGAATACAGCGGTCTGCGGGAGGTGCTTTTGGGCGGTATGCCCCACGCCTCTCTGCCCATCGAGTTCATAGACCTGGAGGAATACCAGGCCCGGGACGGCGGTCTTTTCATGAGCGGAAGCGGCATCGCCGCTGCAGAGGTGGAAGGAAATGTCTGCCGCATGGTAGAGGTTCTAGACCCGGACGGGGACGGCCTTGCGGCCGCCGCGGCCGCCGCAGCTTATTGTCCGGCGGAGGAATATATCCTGCGCACGCCCCTTTTCTTTGACGGCCCCGGCGAGGAGCGTCCCTTTATGCTGGCATCCTTCCAGGCCGCCCCGCCCCGCTCTCTCCCTGACGATTTCTGGTGGGGCCCGGCGTTCGATTAAAGCGGGGTTCACGGACTTTTTGACCCGAACGCATCGCAAAAGCGGCCTTATTTTTTAAAGTTTGCGAAAAAAATCATGAAATTTAATATTTTTGAAACAATCTTACACTTTCTTTTGTAACATCCTGCCGGTAAAATAATAATTGCAAGAGTCAGTTTCATCTTTTTCATTTTGTCCTCAATCCATAACAAAAGGCCGCCGGAACAAGGTCGCAAGCGTTCCGACGGTTTTTTGTTGTTTTAGGCTATCCTGCCATACGAAGCAGCACAAAGGAGGCGGCAAGTATGCACATTCCATCCGCAGCCACGTCTGAGATGGAGATTTTAGGCTTCCGGGAGGCGCTGGAACGCTCCGGGCGCTCTGGAGCGTATGACCCGGAGCGCTGGCTTTACGTCCCGGATTTTTACACGGAATACCGTTACATACTGGGCACACGGGGGAAAAATCCCCTCATTTGCATAGGGATAAACCCATCCACCGCCGCGCCGAACGATTTGGACAATACCCTGAAGTCCGTGGAGCGCATTGCTCTGGGCTGTGGCTTTGATAGCTTCACCATGTTCAACGTCTACGCCCAGCGGGCCACCGACCCAGACGATATGGAGCAGGAGCTGAACCCGCTCCTGCATCGGGAGAACATGGAGGCCTTTGAATATGTCCTTCAGCAGAGCGAGGGCTTTCCCTCCGTATGGGCCGCCTGGGGCAACATCATCGAAAAGCGGGCCTATCTGAAAACCTGTGTCCAGGACATGATTTGCATTGGCGAGCGCTACAACGCCGCGTGGTACACCGCCGGGAAGCGCTCCAAACGCGGTCACCCCCACCACCCTCTCTATCTGCGGAAAGACAGTCCACTCGACCCCTTCGATGTGCGGGAATACTGTCAAAACTGTTTATAATCCCCGTGTTCATAGCTTGTTTATCTGCGGTTTATTTTTTCAGGCTATGATGCGTATGTAAACAAACAACTGACATTACGGGGGTGAAGGTATGTTCCACATTCTTGTTGTGGACGACGACCTGAACACACGCCGGCTGATGAAGGCCGTGCTGGAGGAGAACAAATACGAGGTCTATACGGCGGAGGACGGGGCAAAGGCCCTGGAGGTCATGGAGGAAAACCATATTGACCTGGTGGTGCTGGATGTGATGATGCCGAACATGGACGGGTACGAGTTTACCCGCCTCATCCGGGAAAATCAGGACACCCTGCCCATCCTGATGGTGTCCGCAAAGCAGCTCCCCGCCGACCGAAAGCAGGGCTTTCTGGCCGGGACGGACGATTATATGACAAAGCCCGTGGACGAGGAGGAGATGCTTCTGCGCATCAAGGCCCTTTTACGCCGGGCAAAAATCGCGAGCGAGCGGCGTATTCAAATTGGGGATGTCACACTGGACTACGACACCATGAGCGTCACCCGCGGAACGGAGACCCAGGTGCTGCCCCAGAAGGAATTTTTGCTACTGTTTAAGCTGCTGTCCTATCCTGGCAAAATATTCACCCGTATACAGCTCATGGACGAGATATGGGGGCCGGACAGCGACACCGGCTGGGAGACTGTGACCGTACACATTGGGCGGCTGCGCCGCCGGTTCGAGGGCTGGGAGGAATTTGAAATTGAGTCCGTACGGGGGCTTGGCTACAGGGCGGTGAGGAAGGTATGAAGAAGCACCGGCGTCGCTGGAAAAATCGGCGGCAGGAACAGCGTGGCACGCTGACGGCGCTTTTTTCCGCAATCATTTTTCTTATTCTGACAGTCACCATTCTCCTTGTGGGCATGGCGGTTGCCATTTTGGTTCATACCGGGACGCTGCATTTGACCTTTCACACGGGGCTTCCCGCTGTGCTTTTCGTCGCGGGACTGGCCGGAGGCAGTATTTTGATGGGAACCATCGTCGGCTCCTTCATCGACCGTGCCCCCCTGCGGGCGCTGAACAAAACCATCGACGGAATAAACAAGCTCGCCAGAGGCAATTATGAAACCAGGCTGCCGGGGTCCGAGCTGCCCGCTCTGGGGGAACTGGCCGAGAGCTTCAACACCCTGGCCGCCGAGCTGCAAAACACGGAAATGCTGCGCTCCGACTTTGTGAACAACTTCTCCCACGAGTTCAAAACCCCCATCGTCTCCATCCAGGGCTTCGCAAAGCTGCTGCAAAAGGGAAATCTGACTCCGGAGCAGCAGCGGGAATATCTGGACATCATCGTGGCGGAATCAGGAAGGCTGGCGGATATGGCCACCAATGTGCTGAGTCTGACCAAGGTGGAAAACCAGGAGATACTGACGGACGTCACGGCCTTCAACCTCTCCGAGCAGCTCCGAAACTGCGTGCTGCTGCTGGAAAAAAAGTGGACGGCCAAAAATCTGGATGTGATGATAGACCTGGAGGAATACACCATCCGGGCCAGCGAAGACCTGCTCAAGGAGGTCTGGATAAACCTGCTGGACAACGCCATCAAATTTTCCCCCCAGAATGGGGAGATTGCGGTGCAGATTCAGCCGGACGGCGAGAAGCTGACCGTCGCTGTCACAAACAAAGGGCCGGATAGTCCCCCGGAGGACCAAAATCGGATATTCAACAAAATATACCAGGGGCATACCTCCCACTCTGGGGAGGGCACCGGCGTGGGTCTCGCGGTGGCCAAGCGCGTCACCGACCTGCATCAGGGACACATCGAAGTGTCCAGCGGCGGCGGCAAAACTGTTTTTTCCGTCACCCTGCCCAAAAGCGTATAATAGGTGACCATTGCGCTAATCGCCTGACTGTGGTACAATACATAAAATAATTTATTATTTTTATGCTATACAAAGACGGAGGCGTAATGTGGAAAAATACATCGAGACTATCGGCTCGATCATCGAAAAGCAGACGGTAAAAAATCCGGCCAGCGCCCGGCGGCTGCTGATGGCGGCCTATTCCTGGGTTCGCTTCAACAAGGGCCGGGACAAGGGTACAGACGCCATCGCGGCCCGAAACCGCATGAACGGCGCAGTGGCCGGAACAATCGTGGATTCCTTCCGCCGCCCGGAGCAGGCGGTCATGGTGAATATATTCATGCCCTGCGAGCAGCTTCATGCCATGGGCCTGCAGCCCATGTTCCCGGAGGGCATTTCTGTGTATCTCGCGAACACTGCCTGTCAGCGGGTGTTTGGGGAGGCGGCGGAGGCTGCGGACGTGCCGGAGACCTTCTGTTCCTATCACAAGACTATGATTGGCGCGGCAGAGACAGGCGTCATGCCAAAGCCGCTGATGATTGCAAACACCACCCTGGCCTGTGACGCAAACCAGCTCTCCTTCCGCCGTCTGGCGGAATTTTATCATGTTCCCCAGACCGTGATAGATGTGCCGAGCCTCGTGAGCGAGGAATCCGTAGCCTACGTAGCGGAGCAGCTCCGGGCCTTGACCGTTCAGCTTGAGGACATGAGCCACAGAAAATTAAAGCCAGAGGCCCTGCGGGATACCGTAGCCTGCTCCCGGCGAACGCTGGAGGTATACCAGGACTTCCTCGCCCGGCGCGGAGAGGTGACGTTAAGCTCCACCCTGACGGGAGAAATGTGCTCTCTTATCGCCGTACATATCATGCTGGGCCGCCCGGAGGGTGAAAAATACATCCGTGACCTGGCCGCCGCTGGCGTTCCCAGAGACGGGAGCAAAAAGCGGATATTCTGGATTCACGTCCCACCCAACTGGCAGGATTCCATGAAAAACATTCTGGAAGACAGCGGCCGCTGTGAGCTGGTAGGCTCCGACCTGGGGGCGGACTGCCCTCCTCTGCCCGATCCTGAGCAACCCTATGAGAGTATGGCCCGGCGGCTGGTATACTGTGCCAACAACGGTGCGGGCCAGCGCCGCCTGGAAAACGCCCTTCTGCGGGCGAAGCAGTCCGATGCCGACGGGGTCATCTTCTTTTGTCACTGGGGCTGCAAGCAGACCATGGGCCTGGCCCAGCTCGGCAAGCAGATGTTTGAGGCCGCGGGCCTGCCCACCCTGGTGCTGGACGGAGACGGCTGCGACGCCCGGAACGTGGCAGACGGCCAGATGGTCACGCGGGTGAACGCCTTTTTGGAGCAGCTGGAGGGCGGAAGATGACTGGATATACCTGTAAATACACACCCATAGAGCTGTTTCGCGCCTATGGCGGCGAGGGCGTTCTGCTCGACGAGGAGGCCCCGGACTTTCAGCTTGCCGAATCCTGGACGCACACGAACCTGTGCAGCCACGCCAAAGCTCTGCTGGAGCTTGGTTCCTCCGCGGAGGAGCTTGTGCTGACTGACTGCTGCGATGCCATCCGCCGGGTGCATGACGTGCTCGACACGCAGAAAAAGCAGCGGTTTTTATATCTTTTA
Organism: Oscillospiraceae bacterium; assembly: GCA_020866945.1. Taxonomy (GTDB): domain Bacteria; phylum Bacillota; class Clostridia; order Oscillospirales; family Oscillospiraceae; genus CAJOIG01. The sequence continues at coordinate 13,420 of JAJBVW010000051.1, read as the reverse complement.
GACCTGCCCCACGAGGAGAGCGACTGCGCCCGCGCCCGGTTCAAGAGCGCCCTGACCGCTTTCGCGGCGGAATATGGCGCGTTCCGGGGAACAGAATTTTCCAGGGACGCCTTTCTCGCTGCCTGCCGGGAGCAGCGGGAGCCGCTGCCGCAGGAACCGTTTCTCGCCGTGCTGGGGGCGCGGGTCAGCCCGCCCCTCTTGGAGCTTCTGCAAGCCCAGCTGCCCCTGCCGGTAGTCAACCTGACGTGCAGCGGCAACCGAAACCTGGAGGCCCCGCCGCTGGAGGCAGAGCATTGGGATTTCGACGAACTGATGGACTGGTACGCCGGAGCACTGCTGCGGATGACACCCTGTATGCGGATGAACGACGTGACCGCCCGCCGGGCGCTGACAGAGCATCCCCATCTGAAGGGCATTATATATAACGCCGTAAAATTCTGCGACTACTACGGCTTTGACTACGCGGCGCTGAAAAAGCAAACGGCCATACCCATTTTGAAGATAGAATCGGACTACACCCCCCAGCCCGCGGGACAGCTGTCCACCCGGCTGGAAGCCTTCGCGGAGAGCCTTGGCTTGGAGGCGGTGAAGGGAGGCATAACAGTGAAGCACTCAGAAAACGGCCTTTTCGCCGGTATAGACAGTGGTTCTACCACCACCAATATGGTGGTGCTGGACAGGGACAAAAAAGTGGTGGCCTCGGCCATCGTCCGCACGGGAGCCAAGGCCCAAAACGGGGCCAAGGCCGCGCTGGACGCCGTATGCGCTCAGCTTGGCATAGCGCCGGAGGCCCTGGACGCCATCATCGCCACGGGCTATGGCCGCAGCAACATCCCCTTCGCCACCGGCACCATGACGGAAATCACCTGTCACGCCAAGGGCGCGCACTTCCTCTATCCCCAGGTGCGGACAGTGGTGGACATCGGCGGCCAGGACAGCAAGGTCATCTGCCTCGATGAAAACGGGGCGGTGAAAAACTTCGTTATGAATGACAAATGCGCCGCCGGCACAGGCCGGTTTCTGGAAATGATGGCCCGCACGCTGGAGCTGGACATGGAGCAAATGAGCCGCCAGGGCCTGACCTGGAAAAAGGATCTGACCATATCCAGTATGTGTACCGTGTTCGCCGAGTCAGAGGTCATCTCCCTTATCGCGGATAACCACACTGACAGCGACATCATCCACGGCCTGAACAAGGCCATCGCCAGCAAGACCGCCTCCATGGTCACCCGGGCAGGGGGCATGGCTCCGTATATGATGACCGGCGGCGTGGCCCGCAATAAGGGCGTGGTAGGCCAGCTGGAGGAGCGGCTCGGCGCGGGACTTTATATCGCCAAAGACCCCGACCTGTGCGGCGCGCTGGGTGCTGCCCTGTTCGCCGTGGAAGGGAGCGAGGAATAACATGGCAAGTCGTGAGGACAGGCTGAACCGGGTACTCTGGCCCTTTTACATCCTGGCAATCATCCCGGCCATTTTATGTGCCAGGGCCGTGCAGCCGGAGGGCTGGCAATGGGCTGCGGCGCTGATTGGATTTTTCATTCTCTGGTCTGTGGGCCTGCTGCTGCTGTATATCATCGCCGTGTTCCTTTTGTCCCTGACGGTGGATATGGATAAGCCGGTGCCGGAAAATCACCCCTTTTTCCGCCGGATAGGCCTTTCCATCGTGGGCCTTCTCTGCCGCTTCGGACGGCTTCGCATCCACGGGGAGGGCTGGGAGAAAATGCCCGAGGGCCGGTTTTTGCTTGTATCGAACCACATATCCAACTATGACCCCATCGTAATGCTGTGGCTCCTGCGAAAGCTGGATCTGGCCTTTGTGACCAAACCGGAAAACCTGCGCATCCCGCTGGCAGGCGGCATGATCCACATGATGAACTTCCTGCCCATTGACCGGGAGAATCCCCGGCACGCCCTGGAGGCCATACAGGGGGCTTCCGACCTGCTGGAGCGGGATGTAGTGACCATGGGCATATACCCGGAGGGCACCCGCAGCAAGGACGGCGTCCTGCTCCCCTTCCACGACGCAGTGTTCAAAATCGCCAAGCGAGCAAAGGTTCCCATCCTTGTGGCCACCACGGAAGGGACAAACCACATCCACGAAAACTTTCCCCTGCACCACACGGACGTCACGCTGACCCTTCTGGAGGTAATGGACATAGATACCGTAACATCCATGTCCACCAAGGACATCGGCGTCCATGTGCGGGCGCTGATGGAGGAAAAGCTGGGCCAGACGGGATCATCTAAATCCTGATGTGGCATATTATCATAAATTTTTTTAAAAAATTGACAATTTGTTGTTCCCTTGTCAAAAAAGGTGTGCTATAATATCTTTTGTTAAAGTAGCCTATTAAAGACTCCAGACCCCATTTTCTGAGAGGAGGAGCAACCCGTGAAAAAGAAAGCCAAACGGCGGGTAGCCGCGGCGGCAGCCGCATCGGTCATCGCCGTCAGCGCAGTGGTCAACGTCTCCTTTGACGCGGAGGAGCTGATACACAGCGCAGATTATCTGTCGAGTCACACCCAATATGCCCAGACCGCTCAAGAGCGGGACTATGACATCACCTACACGGAAATGGGCGAGCTGTCCAAGGCTGACTCTATCCGCGCGTGGTTTATCCGTCTGCCCGTTGTGGTAAAAAGCGCTATCCTGCTGCCCCTGTGGGCCATCGGCTCGATTCCTGTGGCCGTCGGCACGGCGGTGGGCGCGGCGCTGGCCCCCTTCTGGTCTCAGATTCTTGGCTTCCTCCTTCAGGCCGCCATCCTGGTCGGTGTGTTCTGCGGGGTTTATAAGCTGCTCTTCCCGGAGAAAAAGATTCGCGACCTCTTCAAAAAGAAAAACTTCAAGTGGCTGGTCATCGGCGCTGTGGCGCTTACCACGACCAACGCCATCCTGTCCTACGCCTGGGCCGGCTGGTCTATCCTGCGGGTAGTCCTGATGATAGCCGCCGGAGGCGGTGTGCTCGGTCTGCTGTGGAAACGCATCTGCGGTAAGGAAAAAGCTCCGGAGCCGGAACCTGTCCAGACCCGGCTGGTGCTGGAATACTAATATAACAACTATAACAGTAACGATTTGATACCATGCGAGACCATTGGTTTCGCATGGTATATTTTTTATTGTGGCGAGTTTATGTAAAAGTTGTGAAAAGAAGGATCGGAAATCAATCCGGATTTGGTCAAATCAACCAATTTTTAATTTTGCTTTAATCTTTCCATGCTAAACTAAATTATCACAAGCCTCCTGGCCGGTTCGCATTGGAGAAAGGGGACGGGCCGGCTGGGATTGCTTGTGAGCGATTGTATCAAACACAAGCATAAAAACCTCCCCCGTGCTTTCAGCGCTGAGGGAGGTTTTTTCGTGCGCAATATCGGTATAATATTTACCGTTCGTCGCCGATTTCCGTGCCGTCTGCTATTCCTCTGCTTCTATGGGTGTAATTGCCATATACGCGGCGGCAGTGCCGGTACCGAAGATGCCGCCGGAGGCGGCCAATATGTCCTCATAGCCTGTCCAGAGGTCAGAGCGGACGGCCTGAACATCACTGCTGTAGCCCAGGATGATACAGGGACACTCATCATAGACAATTTGCTGAAGCTGTTCGGCTAGAGACCGCACCGTATCCTGGTCGATGGCAGTGCGCAGGTTTACATAAATACTGTCGTACTCGCTGCTGTTCCAGCCGGTCATATCTCCTGATTCGGAATAAAAGCGATACCCAGCCACTACAGGGTTTTCGCTGCCCTGCCAGCTGCAAAGGCACATATCCCAGCTTCCGCCGGCCTTGCAGATGGATGTCACATCATCATCGGTGCGCGTCCACTCCACCTGAATGCCCAGGGACTCCAGCGCATCCACCAGGACAGCCCCGGTCGTGGAGGCCCATATATCCTGAGCATTTGAATAGAGCGTCAGGACAATCTCGTCCTTTGTGTTATAATACTCCACATATCCGTCCTCATCCAAATCATAGGCAACTCCCCACAGAGCGGAGCGGGCTGCGTCGAGGCTGTAGCCTCTGGCATTGGAGAGGGACAGCGCATAATCCGTGCCGGGGCTTGCCCAGACATACCCGGCCTCCCCCGCCACGCCGGACAGGAGAGAGAATATATTCGCCCGGTCAATGCAGTATTCCACCATCGTCCGCATAGCCTGATCCGCAAAGAAACCGTCCTCTGCCGTGTTAAGAGCCAAGGCCCAGACCTCGGCGCGGGCCTGGGTAGCCTGTATCAGCTCCACACCTGGGACGCTGTCCAGCGTGAGCAGCTGCACATCCGACAGGCCGTAGCAGGCATCCACCTCTCCCGCAGAGAGCGCGCGGGCGGCAGCGGTATCCGTCTCATACTGAGTAAAATAGATGGCATCCACCTGCGCCGTTTCGCCGAAGTAATCCGCTCTGGTCTGGAACAGCCAGCCATCCTCCACAGCGGTATAAACAAAGGGGCCGCTGCCTATCATCTCCGCGTTGTCATAGGAGCTGGGGCTGTCTGAATAGCTGCTCCAATAGGCTTTTGGCAGGATGGGGATAGTGTTATACATCATGTCCCCCTTCACATAAGAGGTGGAGATGACAACTGTATAATCGTCCGGGCAACGGATGTCCGTTATCCCATCCAGATAAGGGGCATAAAGATCAGAGGCACGCTTCATCAGCTCATAGGTAAACTGCACATCCGAGCTGGTCAACTGCGAGCCGTCGGAAAAGGTCACGTCCTGGCGCAGCCGTATCGTCCAGGTAAGCTTATCGCTGGACAGGCTGTAATCCTCCACCAGGCAGGCCACCGGCTCCCCGTTTTCATCCAGTCGCCAGAGAGAGTCATAGACCAGCAGAAAAAACTCCTCTGCGAGTCCGCCGTCCGCCGTCACCGGGTTCAGTGTATCCGGCTCCTGGGAAACGGCAATGGTAAAGGTATCCCCGTCCTGCAGGGCCGTAGTATTCTCGTCGTCCCTGCAGGCTGTCAGGGTCAGCAGCAGCGAGGCAGTCAGAAGGAGCGCCGCACAGCGCGCCAATATCGTTCTATTTTTCTTCAATATTTGTCCCCTTCCCGGCGGATTGGCCGTCCTCCGGCCATTCCTCGCCTTTCAGCAGCAGCGCGGCGGCCTCCCTCGGCGTTACCCGCCGCTGGACGCAAACTGTTTCCACCACGGACTTTGCCCCCTCGTCCAACAGGCCATGCTGGCAAAGAAGGTCAATAAATTCATCCGCCTGCGCCTTATCCAGTCCAAGCCGTCGCAGCCATGACCGCTCCATCAGGGGCGTGGTATGCTCATAGCTCAGCACCAGGGAGGGGCTTGCCAAAATGCCACCCAATCTCCGCAGGCTCTCGTCAAAATCATTTTTCTCGCGTTTATTACCCATAGTAGGGTTATTATAGCATGAATACCCGAAATTTCAAATCCCGGACAGACGTTTGACGCGGCGCTTCTTTGAAAAATCTTTCCATTCTTCGCAGATTCGGGTTGAAACTGTCCGCAAGCTGTGATATAGTGTTGACAAGCTGAAACGGAGTGCCGCGCGCACGGGCTGTGGTAAGGGTGCCACCGTCCGCGCGGGCGGTCTTTTCGATTAGAGAGCAACTTAAAAAAGGAGAACGCCTATGCTTATCATCGGAAACGGACGGGTCATTACTCGGGACGGAGCCATGCCCTATCTGCCGGAGGGCGCGGTAGCGACAGAGGGCAGTCTCATCAAGGAGCTTGGCTCCACGGCAGCCCTGCGGGAAAAATATCCCGAGGCACGCTTTGTGGACGCCCAGGGCGGCGTTATCATGCCGGGCCTGATAAACACTCACACTCACATCTATTCCGGCCTGGCCAGGGGTCTTTCCATCAACGGCTATGACCCTCGCACGTTCTATCAGGTGCTGGACGGGATGTGGTGGAACATCGACCGGCATCTGGATTTGGAGGGAACGCGCGCCAGCGCCTACGCCACCATCATCGACTGCATCAAAAACGGCGTCACCACCATCTTTGACCACCACGCAAGCTATCGGGAGATAACCGGCAGTTTGTTCGCCATCCGGGATGTGGCGCAGGAGCTGGGCATCCGCGCCTGCCTGTGCTATGAGGTTTCCGAGCGCGACGGGGAGAAAAAATGCGACGAGGCCATCGAGGAAAACGCCGCCTTCGCCCAGTGGGCCGCCCAAGAGAACAGCAACATGATAAAGGCCATGTTCGGCGGCCATGCTCTGTTCACGCTCTCCGACCAGACCTTTGAAAAAATGGTTCGGGCAAACGGCGGTCTGACCGGGTATCACATCCATGTCTGCGAAGGCTCCACTGACCGCACGGACAGCTGGGACAGATATAATATGCGTCCCATCGACCGGCTGGCAAAGCACGGGATTCTGGGCGAAAAGACCATCCTGGGTCACTGCATTGAGCTGACGGACGACGAGCTGGATGTGATTGCCGAGACGAACACCATGTGCGTCACAAACCCGGAATCCAACATGGGCAACGCCGTGGGCGTGGCCCCGGTGCTGAAAATGTTCCAAAAGGGCATACTGGTTGGCCTGGGAACAGACGCCTACACCCATGATATGCTGGAGAGCCTGAAGGTGGAGCTTATCATCCAGCGGCACAACGCGGGGCTTCCCAACGTGGGCTGGCAGGAAAGCACGGGAATGCTCTTTGAAAACAACGCCAAAATGTGCAGCCGCTATCTCTCCAGGCCTGTGGGTGTTCTTTCCCCCGGTGCGCTGGCGGACATCGCGGTATTCGACTATCACCCCTTCACCCCCTTCGGGGCTGAGAATGTGGACGGACACATTCTCTATGGCTTCCAGGGAAAAATGTGCCTGCACACGGTCATCAACGGTCAGCTTCTCATGGAAAACCGCGTTCTGACCCAGACGGACGAGGAGGCTGTCTACCAGCGGGTAGAGGCCGCCGCCCGGCAGCTCTGGGGCGAGCTGAACCCATAAACGCGGCCCGTCCATATCGTTATGGCTGGCATGGACGGGAACTGGACAACTTGAAATGGAGGTAGCAAATGTCTGAAAAAATGATACCCCTGTCCTATGAGGAGCTTCTGGCCCAGATAGACGGGGAATATATGGCTCACGGTACCATCTTCGGCGTCAGCCATCTCTGGCACGCCCCGGTAAAGAGCCTGCCCATCTTTGGCGGGCGCATAGAATCCCCTATCGGCCCGGCAGCCGGGCCGCATACCCAGCTGGCCCAGAATATTATCGCGGCATATGTTGCCGGGGCCAGATTTTTCGAGCTGAAAACTGTTCAGATTATGGATGGAGACGAGCTGGCCGCCTGCGTGAACCGCCCCTGCATTCTGGCGCAGGACGAGGGCTACAACTGCGAGTGGAGCACGGAGCTTACGGTCCCGCAGGCTATGGAGGAATACATCAAGGCCTGGCGGATCCTCAAAATAATCAGCGAAAAATACGGCCTTGGCTCAGCGGATGGCTTCGTGTTCAACATGAGCGTGGGCTACACCATGGAGGGCGTCAGCTCTGAAAAAATCACCGCCTATCTGGACGGTATGCGGGACGCCGGAGTCTCCAACTCCGTGACCATCTCCACGCTTCACGGCTGCCCGCCGGAGGAAATAGAGCTTATCGCCAACTATCTCATGGGCGAGCGTGGACTGAACACCTATGTGAAATGCAACCCCACCCTGCTGGGCTATGACTTCTGCCGCAAGACGCTGGACAGCCTGGGCTATGGCTATGTGGCGTTTGACGACCGGCATTTCCGGGAGGATTTGCAGTGGAAGGATGCGGTATCCATGTTCCGCCGCCTTCAGGCGCTTGCAAAGCATATGGGCGTGGAGTTCGGCGTAAAGCTGACAAACACCTTCCCCGTAGACGTGACTGCAGGCGAGCTGCCGTCGGAGGAAATGTATATGTCCGGGCGGGCGCTCTATCCGCTGACGACGGAACTTGCCTCCCGCCTGTCCAAGGAATTTAACGGCGCGCTGCGCATCTCCTATTCCGGCGGCGCGGACTGGCACAGCGCAGAAGGACTGGACAAGGCCGGCATTTGGCCCATCACCATGGCCCCAAACCTGCTGCGTCCCGGCGGATACACCCGCCTGACACAGCTCTCCCAGACCATCAGCCAGCAGCCCTATGACGACTTCCACGGCACGACTCCCAAAGCCGTGGCAACGCTTGCGAAAAACGCACTGGCCGACCCCTGGTACAGAAAGCCAATTAAGCCCGCGCCCAGCCGGAAGATACCATATAAGGTTCCCCTGACAGACTGCTTTTTCGCGCCCTGTCGGGAGGGCGGCCCCATCCACCAGGACATCCCTGCCTATGTGCGGCTTACCAGCCAGGGAAAATACGACCAGGCCCTTGCCCTTATCACCAAGCGCAATCCTCTGCCCAACATCACCGGGACGATATGCGCCCATCCCTGCATGGCCAAGTGTACCCGCCAATTTTATGAGGGAGCGGTCAACATCCGAGGCTGCAAGCTGGAAGCCACGGAGCAGGCATATGAGGGGCTTCTGGCCTCCATCCAGCCGCCTGAGCCGAACGGAAAGCGCGTTGCCGTTGTGGGCGCAGGCCCCGCCGGTATCTCCGCCGCCTATTTCCTCGCAAGAGCAGGCTGCGCCGTCACGGTGTTTGAAAAGGCCGATACCGCCGGCGGCGTAGTGAGGCGGGTCATCCCCTCCTTCCGCATCTCGCCGGAGGCAGTGGAACGGGATGTGGCCCTCGCGAAAAAATATGGTGCAGAATTCTGCTTTGGTCAGGCTGTCACGGATATTTCGCAGCTTTCAGGCTTTGACGACATCATTCTCTGCACCGGCGCATGGGTTCCGGGAACGCTGAAGCTGGAGCAGGGCCAGGCCCGCAACGCCGTTGAATTTTTGAGCGCTTTCAAGGAACATCCTCTTCAGACCCGTCTGGGCCGCAATGTGATAGTCGTAGGCGGCGGCAACACCGCCATGGACACCGCGCGGGCCGCCAAAAAGGTCTGGGGCGTCAAGTCCGTCACGCTCGTCTACCGCCGGGATGCGGCCAATATGCCCGCAGACGAGGACGAGCTGCAAATGGCCCTGGCCAGCGGGGTGACGTTAAAGGCCCTGCTCTCCCCCGTTTCCTGGGCGGACGGAATGCTCCGCTGTCAGGTCATGGCGCTGGGCGAGCGGGACGCCACTGGCCGCCGGAGCGTGGAACCCACTGAGGAGGAAATTTCTCTGCGGGCGGACGCGGTCATCGCCGCCGTGGGCGAAAAGACAGACAGCGAGCTGTATAAGGCCCTGGGCCTGGAAACAGACAGCCGGGGCCGCGCGGTCATTGACCCCGAAACAGGCCGGAGCAGTATTCCAAATATCTATCTCGCCGGAGACGGAGCCACCGGCCCCTCCACCGTGGTGCAGGCCATCGCCGGAGCCGCGCGGGCCGCTCAGGCAATCTGTCCCATGGATTTCGATGAATACGAGAGCATGAACGCCGACCTGCCCCCGGCGGACGCTCTGGCGAAGAAGGGCGTATTCCTGCCCCGCAAGCCGAGGGCAGCACGCTGCCTGGAGTGCGCCGCCGTATGCGAAAACTGCGTGGACGTATGCCCCAACCGGGCCAACGTGCCCATCGAGGTGGATGGCCGCATACAAATTCTCCATCTGGACGGGCCGTGCAACCACTGCGGCAACTGCACAACTTTCTGTCCCTGGAACAGCTCTCCCTACCAGGAAAAGTGGACGCTCTACTGGACAGAGGAGAGCTTCGCGGAGAGCGAGGGCCAGGGCTTTGTTTCCCTGGGCGGGGCCGTCATAAAGGCCCGCTTTGCCGGGGAGGAATTTATCGTTGACCTGGGCGAAGAAAACGGAAAGCTGCCTGTCAATCTCGCCGTATTTACCCGGGCGGTGATGTTCCGCTACCCATGGCTGCTGAAAAAGGCTTAATGGACATTTATCCATTTTTACATATCAAATCATTATCTTGAGCGGAGGAATTATCGGAAAATGAATCATGAAATCATTAAGCGCGTGGCGGAGTGCTACCGTCAGGATATGACCACCTTCCTGCGGGAGCTTATCGCCCTGCCGGGGGAAAGCTCTGGGGAAGAAGCTCACGCCCGGCGCATCCTCGCGGAAATGGAAAAGCTGGGCTTTGATGAATGCTCCATCGACGCCCAGGGGAACGTCATCGGTTTCATGGGAACGGGCGGTCGCACCATTGCCTTTGACGGCCACATCGACACCGTAGGCGTGGGTCTGCGGGACAACTGGCAGTTTGATCCTTATGAGGGCTATGAAAACGACCAGGAAATTGGCGGCCGGGGAGCCTCCGACCAACTGGGCGGTATCGTCAGCGCAGTCTATGGGGCCAAGCTGATGAAGGATTTGAACATCATTCCCGCCGGATTCCGCATCATGGTGACAGGCACTGTCCAGGAAGAGGACTGCGACGGCCTGTGCTGGCAGTATATCTATAACAAGGACGAGGTCATCCCGGAGTTCGTGGTGTCCACCGAGCCGACGGACGGCGGCATCTATCGCGGTCATCGCGGCCGGATGGAGATTCGCGTGGACGTGAAGGGCGTATCCTGCCACGGCTCCGCCCCGGAACGCGGGGACAACGCCATTTTCAAAATGGCCGACATTTTGCAGGACATCCGCGCCCTGAACGAGAACGACGCCGAGGACGGCACGGAAATCAAGGGCCTCGTGAAAATGCTGGATGAGAAATATAACTCCCATGCGGAGGACGCCCGGTTCCTGGGCCGCGGCACTATCACTGTCAGCGAGATATTCTTCACCTCCCCCTCCCGCTGCGCGGTGGCGGACAGCTGCTCTGTAAGCCTTGACCGGCGCATGACTGCCGGCGAAACCTATGAGAGCTGCCTCAAGGAAATTCTGGCCCTGCCCGCCTGCAAGAAATATGCCAAAGATGTCACTGTGTCCATGTATAAATACAACCGCCCCTCCTGGACAGGACTGGTTTATGAGACGGACTGCTACTTCCCCACCTGGGTGAACCCCGAGTCCGCCCCTCACGTTCAGGCGCTGGCCCAGGTGCATCAGTCCATGTTTGGCTCGGAGCGCATCGGCGAGGGTTCGGCCAAGCCGCTGCGGGAGGGCCGGCCGCTGATAGATAAATGGACATTCTCCACCAACGGCGTCTCTATCCAGGGGCGGTTCGGCATCCCCTGTGTAGGCTTCGGCCCCGGCGCGGAAAGCCAGGCCCACGCCCCCAACGAAATGACATGGAAGCAAGACCTCGTCACCTGCGCCGCTGTATATGCCGCCGTTCCCTGGGAGTATAACGCCCTGACCAGCACCACCTCCCTGACCCCGCCGGAAGATGCGGAACACGCCGGTTTCTTCAAGCGGCTGCTGGCCCTGCTGTCCAAAATTGGGAGGAAAAACACATGAATTTGATGAAACCCTTCGCCGCGCGACTGGCAGCTCTGGACTGCGCCGCCATGTATGGGAACGACTTTTTCCTGACCTGGGATAAGACGGACGACGAGCTTGCCGCCCTGTTTACCGTAGCGGACGCCCTGCGCTGCCTGCGGGAAAACAATATCTCCTCCCGAATTTTTGACTCCGGCCTGGCCATCAGCCTGTTTCGGGATAACTCCACCCGCACCCGCTTTTCCTTTGCCTCCGCGTGCAATCTGCTGGGCCTGGAGGTGCAGGATTTGGATGAAGGAAAAAGCCAAATCGCCCACGGCGAAACCGTGCGGGAGACCGCCAACATGATTTCTTTCATGGCGGACGTTATCGGCATACGGGATGATATGTATATTGGCAAGGGCCATGCCTATCAGAAGGCTGTGTCCGACGCGGTGCGCCAGGGCCATGAGGCCGGTATTCTGGAGCAGGTTCCCACCCTGGTGAATCTCCAGTGCGACATCGACCACCCCACCCAATGCTGCGCAGACCTGCTGCACATGATACACACCTTGTGTTCCCCCAGGTGGAGGAGCTGGCCGCAAAGCAAGCCGCTGCCTCCGGGGGCAGCTTCACCAAAGTGGACACCATGGACGAGGCGTTCCGGGACGCGGATGTGGTCTATCCCAAGAGCTGGGCGCCCTTCGCCGCTATGGAGCAGCGCACAGAGCTTTACGCCCAGGGAGACACGGCGGGCATCGCCGCCCTGGAAAAGCAGCTTCTGGCGCAGAACGCCCAGCACACGGACTGGGAGTGCGATGAGCGGCGCATGGCTCTGACGCGGAACGGAAAGGCCCTGTACCTCCACTGCCTTCCGGCGGACATCACCGGCGGCTCCTGCGAACAGGGCGAGGTAGCCGCTTCTGTCTTCGACCGCTACCGCACTCCGCTGTACCGCCAGGCAAGCTTCAAGCCCTATATCATCGCCGCTATGATTTTCCTTGCAAAAATAAAATTCCCTGTCGAAGCCCTCCAAGCCCTAGAGCAGCGTGGCATGGCAAGGAAAATCCTGTGACCTTCTTCGGCTCTTACTCTTTTATGGCATAAAATGCCCCCTCTATGCTTGGCAGTGTCTTTTCTTGTTTCACTGTCAAACTCAGAGGGGGGATTTTCTTGCTTTCCTGTCGTTTTTGTGGTACCATAGGGCCGGTGAGACGGGGCACCGTGCCCTGTTTGTGTCGCGGTATGCCGTCGGGGGTCGCTTCCCCGGCGGCCTTTTTTTACCGGGTGATGTACTTGATACAATCGGCGATTTGTTCCGGCGTGTGGTGCGCAAATTCTATTTTGTGCGCTAGTTTTGTCTATTCTTTTAGTTTCTCATTCACTAGCCCATCGCAAAAACGTTTTATGATGAACCCCAAGGATGCCTGCGGCAGTCCTAGCAGAGATCCTTCGCTGCCGCCAGGCAAGCTTTAATTCCTCAAATTCTTCTGGCCGTTCCTTTGGGGTGCGGCCAAATTTCACGCCCTTCGTCCGGGCGGCGGCAATGCCCTCCCGCTGCCGCTGGCGCGTGAACTCCCGCTCTGTCTGGGCCACATAGCTCAGAATCTGGAGCACAAGGTCGGATATAAAGACGCCGGTGAGGTCTTTCCCCTTTGCCCGCGTGTCCAGCAGGGGCATATCCAGGACGACGATGGCCGTTCGCCGCTCCTTGGTGATAATGCGCCACTGGTCAATGATTTCCTCATAATCCCGGCCCAGGCGGTCGATGCTTTTCAGCACAAGGACGTCGCCGGGCTGAAGCTTTTCCATCAATGCGATATACGCCGGGCGGTTGAAATCCTTCCCGGACATCTTGTCGAGATAGATATTCCCATCGACCACCCCGAAGTCGTGCATGGCAATCATCTGCCTGTCCTCATTCTGCTCCTTCGTGCTGACACGCACATATCCATATGTGTTTTGCATACTGCGTCCCTCCTATTTCAATACAGTGTGTTATACACATATTTTACTAGAAGACCAAACGTCCCTCCGATTAAAGCTACCCGGCGAAGGAACAAATAACACCACCCTGTGGGGCGCATCAATCGGGCCCTGTGGGGTGGTGG
>JAJBVW010000175.1 GCA_020866945.1 Oscillospiraceae bacterium | reverse complement strand
ATAGCCCGAAAATTCTCAATCCCCTCAAAGGTCAGAAGCATCTATGTAAAAATCCTTTCTCTGTGTGTTATTCGCCGTCTCGCGCCTCATAGGTCTGGCAAAAATCCCGCACGCAGCAGCGCTCGCACTTCGGCGCTCTGGCGCTGCATACGGCGCGGCCATGGTAGACGACGCGGTGGCAGAAATCGGAGCATTCCTCCGGTGGAAGGATGGCCCGGAGGGCGGTCTCTATCTTGGCCGGATCCTTCATGTCATCCACCAGCCCCAGCCGGTTGGACAGGCGGATGCAGTGGGTGTCCACCACCACGCTTCCCGGCTTGTGGTATACGTCCCCCAGGATGAGGTTGGCGCTTTTGCGGCCCACACCGGGGAGCTTCAATAAATCCTCCATATTGTCCGGCACCACGCCGCCGAAGTCCTCCACCAGCATTTTGGCGGCCCCCACGATGTCCCTGGCCTTGCCGTGGTAAAAGCCGCAGGAGTGGATATACGGCTCCACCTCCTCCGCCGTGGCCTGGGCCATGACCTCCGCGCTGGGAAAGCGCTGAAACAGCGCCGGGGAGATTTTGTTCACCCGCTCGTCCGTACACTGGGCTGCGAGGCGCACCTGCACCAGCAGCTCCCACGCCTCCGTATGGTTCAGCGTACAGTCGGCCAGCGGATATTCCCGCGCCAGCCCCTCCAATATCCCCCGCACCTGCTCTGGCGTCCGCATATGTATCTTACGCCCTTTCTCTCTGTAGTATGGACAGCGTCCAAAAGAAATCTTACCACGGACAGTTGCAAATTCCAAGCAGTTTTTATATAATTTAAGAAGTATCGTCAAAGGAGAGTGTGCCGATGCAGGATGCAAAGCAATTTGACTGGGTCGTTTTCTATCGTGAGGTCGCCGACAAACTACTGACCTACAAGGGAAACCGTGAGGCCCTTATCTCCGATATACGGCGTATTTTCCAGCAGGCAGAGCTGAATCTCCCCACCCTTGAGCGGGATAACGCTATCGTAGACATCGACCCCTTTACCTTTTTCGGGCTTTTCAACAAAACCTCTATGCGTCCGGCCAATCGGCTGAAAATCGTCGAAGCCGTGAAGGAAATTTTGTCCATCGACGCACCCGTTCCCGTCTCCTTTGACAGCGTGCCGGTTTTAAACCCGCAAAACGCCACCTTCTACTACTTTGTGGGCAATCGAGGGGAGCGAGACATTGACGAACTGTGGGACTTTTTCGAGGCCGCTCTGCGCTACGCGGGCAACCCCGCCCCAGCAAACAAGGAGGATCTGTCCCATCTATTCGACCTGGTCATTCACAAAAAGGGCAACGGCAACAGCAAGATTACCATGGGCCTATATTGGATTGCGCCGGACACCTATCTGAACCTGGACAGTCGGAGCGAGTGGTACATCTATTCTTCCGGGCAAATTCCGGCGGAGGTGGTGCAGTCCCTCCCCGCCGTGGAGGACAAAATCTCTGCAGCAGCGTATTTCGAGATTGCGGAAGGACTGCGGGCCTACCTGCAAAGCGACGCCAGCGATCTGAAAAATTTCCTGGAGCTGAGCTACGCGGCCTGGGTGCTTTCCCAGCAGGTCAACGACGAGAAAAAGGCCGACAAGCTGCGCCTGCAACAAAGCCCCAAGGGCGCCGTCATGGCCGACGACGGAGCAGAGACCGTCCATTACTGGATCTACTCCCCCGGCGACGGATCTGCAAATTGGGATGAGTTTTACAATGCTGGAATTATGGCTCTTGGATGGGGCGATATTGGAGATCTGAGGAAATTCGCTAGCAAGGAGGAAATGAGACAGAAGATAAAAGAGTGCTATAATCTCAACAACTCCGGCACACACACCGCTCTTGCGACATGGCAGTTTGTACGCGAAATGGAACCCGGCGATATTGTATTCGCTAAAAAGGGATTGCACCTTATAGTCGGTAGAGGCGTTGTGGAATCAGATTATGAATTTGATGCAACTCGCGATTACTATAAAAATATCCGCCAGGTACGATGGACACATAAAGGCAAATGGGAACACCCTGGATCAGCCATCACGAAAATATTAACCGACATCACCCCCTATACGGACTATGTAAAAAAGCTAAACGCCCTTTTCGCCCCGGAGGAGGCGGACGACGGCGAGGAGCAGGAGATTACATACCCCGTCTACGGCATAGACAGCTTCCTGTCCGACGTATACATGAGCCGAGAGGATTACGAGACCTTAACGGGCTTGCTGGGGCGGAAAAAGAACGTCATTCTCCAGGGCGCGCCCGGCGTGGGAAAGACCTACGCAGCCAGGAAGCTGGCCTATTCCCTGATAGGGGCCGAAATCCCGGAGCGGGTAATGATGGTGCAGTTTCACCAAAGCTATTCCTATGAGGATTTTATCATGGGCTTCCGCCCGTCAGAGACCGGGTTTGAACTGCGAAAGGGTGTGTTCTATCACTTCTGCAAAACCGCCGAGGCGGACAGAGCGAATGTCTACTTTTTCATCATCGACGAGATAAATCGGGGAAACCTGAGCAAGATTTTCGGCGAGCTGTTCATGCTGATTGAAAACGACAAGCGGGACATCCCCCTCCAGCTTCTTTATTCCAACGAGAAATTCTCCGTACCGGGAAATGTCTATATCATCGGCACCATGAACACCGCCGACCGAAGCCTGGCTATGCTGGACTACGCCCTGCGCCGCCGCTTCTCCTTTTTCGATATGGGAGCCGGGTTTGACACAGAGGGCTTCCGGGCGTACCAGGCCGGGCTTGACAGTGTGAAATTTGACCGGCTCATCGCCTGCGTGGAGAGACTGAACCAGGCCATCGCCGACGACGAAGCATTGGGCGAGGGCTTTTGCATAGGCCACAGCTATTTTTGCGGCTTAACCCCGGCGGAAGTGACAGCCCAGACCCTGCGGGAGATTGTAAACTATGAGCTGATACCTCTTCTGCGGGAATACTGGTTTGACGAGCCGTCCAAGGTACAAGGTTGGAGCAGTCGGCTCCGGGACGCCATCCAATGAGCATCCCGGTACAGAATATCTACTATATGCTCTCCTACGCCTTTCAGACGCTGACCCAGCAGGGCTATAAAAATGTGGCCACAGAACCCTTTGAGAACGTAGCCGAGCTGTGCGCGGCCATTTTATCCAAGGGCGTGTCCGCCCAAATCAAGCGTGGCCTTCGGCGGGCGTATATACAAACCCAGGAGCCGCTGTCCTCTCTGCGGGGGAAACTTGAGGTTTCCGAGTCCATAAAATCCCAGACCATGCTTCGCCGGCAAATGGTATGCACCTACGATGAATTTTCCCTGAACGCATATGAAAACCGCATTATTAAAACCACCATGGAGCTACTTCTGCGCTCCAACATCTCTAAGGCCCGCAAAAGGGAGCTGCGAAGGCTTCTGGAGTATTTTGGGGATGTAGAGACGATGGAGCCTTCCGCTATCCGCTGGAATCTCCCTTACGACCGAAGCTGCCAGACCTATCGGATGCTGGTTTCCGTGTGCTATCTGGTGATAAAGGGTCTGCTGCAAACAAATTCCGACGGCACCACCCGGCTGATGGATTTTCTGGACGAACAGCGGATGTGCCGGCTGTATGAAAGGTTTATTCTCGCCTATTACAGGCAGGAGTTTCCCCAGCTTCACGCCGCAGCATTGCAGATACCTTGGGCCTTGGACGGGGACAGTCGTGCTCTGCTGCCTGTTATGCAGAGCGACGTCACCCTCTCCTATCAGGACAAGGTGCTGATTATCGACGCGAAATATTACGCCCGCACCATGCTGACCCACTACGACATACAAACCCTGCGCTCCGGCCATCTGTATCAGATATTCGCCTATGTGAAGAACAAGGAGGCTTCTCTGGCCGGAATGCCTCACATCGTCTCCGGGCTTTTGCTGTACGCCCGGACGGACGAGCCGCTCCAGCCAGACAACAGCTATCACATGAGCGGAAACCGCATAGATGTACGAACCCTGGACTTGGGCTGTGATTTTTCCCAGATTGCGGCCCAGCTTAATGGAATTGCCGAGGATTTTTTCGGCATAGCATAGACTAAAACAATTCGATTATCCTATAAAAAGGAGGTGCCGTCGATGTATCGGCCTTTGGCGGATGAATTTCGGCCGCAGGAGCTGGACGAGGTGACGGGGCAGGCTCATATTCTGGGGCCGGACGGGATGCTGCGCCGCATTGCGGACAGCGGGCATATTCCCAACATGATATTTTATGGCCCCTCCGGCACGGGGAAGACCACAGTGGCCAGCATCATCGCCCGGCGCACCAACCGGCCTCTCCGTCGGCTGAACGCCACCACGGCGGGCCTCGCAGACATCAAGGCCATCATTCAGGATTTGGACACCCTGCTGGCCCCGGAGGGCGTGCTGCTGTATCTGGACGAGATACAATACTTCAACAAAAAGCAGCAGCAGTCCCTGCTGGAGTTCATCGAAAACGGCAAGATAACCCTGATTGCCGCCACCACGGAAAATCCCTATTTCTGCGTATTCAACGCCATATTGTCCCGCAGCACGGTGTTTGAGTTCAAACCCCTGACGGCGGAGGACGTGAAAAAGGCCATGGAGCGAGTGCTCCGGCTCCTGTCGGAGCGGGATGATGTCTCCATAGACCTGGAGGACGGGGTGCTCGACTATATCGCCTCCGCCTGCGGCGGGGACGCCAGGAAAAGCCTGAACACCCTGGAGCTTTTATACAGCACCGCCCGGCCCGGAGCGGAGGGCCTGCTGTTCACCATGGAGGACGCGAGGGCCGTCACCCAGCGCAGCGCCATGCGCTATGACCGGGACGGAGACGAGCATTTCGACATCCTCTCCGCCCTGATGAAATCCATGCGCGGCTCCGACCCGGACGCCGCCGTTCACTATCTGGCCCGTTTTTTGGAAACCGGCGACCTGCTGGGAGCCTGCCGGCGGATTTTATGCTCCGCGAGCGAGGACATTGGCCTCGCCTACCCGCTGGCCGTTCCCATTGTAAAGGCCTGCGTGGACTCCGCCCTACAGCTCGGCCTGCCGGAGGCGCGGCTGCCTCTGGCGGAGGCGGTCATATTCCTCGCGACCTGCCCCAAATCCAACACCGGCTGCATGGCCATCGACCAGGCCATGGCGGACGTGCGGGCCGGGAAGGCCGGCCCCATTCCCCGGCATCTGCAAAACGTCCACGCGGACGGCACCGGCTTTGAGCGGGAGCAGGGCTATCTTTACCCGCACAACTACCCGAACCGCTGGGTGCAGCAGCAATACCTGCCGGACACCCTGAAAAACGCCCGCTATTACGAATACGGAGACAACAAAACCGAGCAGGCCGCCAAAAAATACTGGGATCTGGTCAAGGGCCAGGGCTGAGCTTATAAAACTCTGCCCTTCGCGGTGGCAATGATTTCCCTGGCCCGCAGCACCTGGTCGGTGCGGACGTTCACGGTGAGCCTTGCCTTGCCCGCCGCGGCGGCGCTGCGCTCCATGACGGCGCGGGAGTTCAGCACGGCGGCGTACACCTCCCCCGGCGGGATGCCGTCGGTCATGG
>JAJBVW010000001.1 GCA_020866945.1 Oscillospiraceae bacterium | reverse complement strand
GGTTTCCCCCCGTAACCGGCACCAACGGAGAGAGATTCCCCCCCCACCCCCGAAACCCTCTTGCAATAGTGGCATAATTATGGTACGATAAAGTCACGAAAGGGGGCTTGCCATATGCCGCGCATTATTCCCATCCGAGACCTGAAGGATACCGCCGCCATCTCGCAGATGTGCAGCGCGTCCAAGGAGCCGATATTCGTCACGAAAAACGGGTACGGCGAGATGGTTATTATGAGCATGGAAGCCTATGAGGAGCGGATGCTCATGCAGGATGTGTATGAAAAGCTGACGGAGGCGGAGGATGACGTACGCACCGGGAAAACGACAGATGCCCGCCGTGCGCTCCATGAGCTGAGGGCGAGACATGGCCTATAAGATAGAGGTGACGCCCCACGCCAGCGAGGACTTAGAGGAGATTGTGTCCTACATCGAGGGAACCCTGGCAAACGCTGCCGCCGCCGCTGCCTTTTTGGATGCGGTGGAGGAATGCTATGACGAGCTGGAGGCCATGCCCTTCCTGTTTGAGGAGTGCTGTGACCCGCAGCTCAAGGCGCTGGGCTACCGCCGCGCCGTAATCAAGCACTATGTCATGGTCTATCGGGCGGACGAGGCGGAAAAAACCGTCTACATCCTGCGGTTCTTTTACGGAGCGCGGGAGTATGAAAAGCTGATTTGACGGACAGCATAATATGACCCCCGCCAGACGCTGCAAACCGGCGTCCGGCGGGGGCTTTTCCTCACCCAAACAGCCCCCGCACAGTCTCGACGAACAGGGCGGCGGCACCCCCCGTCGGGGAAGACCCGCAAGTGAGGCATTACAGGCGCGGGGTACCCCTGCGGGGGGAAACCTCTCCGTCAGCGCCGGAGGCGCTGCCACCTCCCCTTTCAGGGGAGGCTTCCATAATACAGCGCTGGCGGTTAATAACGCACTGCGTTGCAAACTATCGTCTTAATAAGTGCGCACTAAAGGAGAGCATTGTTTGCATGGCAGTTCGTTGAAAAGAACCAGCTCAAACTAGGATGCCTCCCCTGAAAGGGGAGGGGGACCGCCCGAAAGGGCGGTGGAGAGGTTCCCCCCGTAACCGGCACCAATGGAGAACGCATCACCCAAACAGCCCCCGCACGGTCTCGACGAACAGGGCGGCGGCGGGGTTCGTTAGCTTCTTCCGCCAGGCGACCACATAGGGGCGGAGGGTGTCCTGGCCGGGGATGCGGCGGAATGTGACGTTTTCGGCGTAGAACACCCGGCTCAGGGCCTCCGGCAATATGGAGATGCCAAGCCCCGCGCCGACGGATAAAACCACGGCCTCCACCCGGTCATACTGATAGACCACATTGGGCACGTAGCCCCTGGCCCGGCAGACCTCGCGCACGCGCTCGTACATGGCGGGGCTGTCCGACGGGGCGATGGAGATGAACCGCTCGTCCTTCAGCGCGGCGAAATCCAGGGGCTTCTCCGCCAGCGGGTGATTGGCCGGGAACACCACGCAGAGGCTGTCGCTGTGGGTGACGACGTAATCATACGTCTCGCCCACCGGCACCATCTCCAGGGCGGCGAAGTGGAAGTCGTATTTATTGTCGTTCATGGCGAGGCTCTGCTTCGGGCCGGAGGTCACGTCGATGTCCACCGTGATGTCCGGGTATTTGGCGGCGAACGCGGCCAGAGCCTCCGCCAGCACCGCGCTGGAGGTGGTGAGGCTCGTGATGGAAAGATGCCCCGCCTTGCCCTGCTGGTCTTGGCGGAACTGAAACACCGCCTTGTCCGCCAGCTCCACAATCTCCGCCGCCGCCGGAAGAAACCGCCGCCCCGCCTCCGTAAGCTCTACCTGATGGCGGGTGCGGAGAAACAGCTTTCCCCCCAGCTGCTTTTCCAGCTCCACAATGTGATGGCTAATGAGCGGCTGCGTCACCCCGGAACGCCGTGCGGCCTCCGTGAAGTTTAAGGTCTGCGCCACGGATATGAAATAGCGAAGCTGTGTGATGTCCATAGAAGATACCCTCCGGAATGTGTCGTGATAAAATATGTTTATTATGGAAAAAATATTTTTTATCTTACCATTGACAGGCGAATTTGTAAAGTGTATAGTAGGATTAAAGTGACGTGAATGTATATATTTTGTCATTCCGATGATTCGGAGGTGAGTTATGGCAGAGCAGCGAGCGCGGGAACACGACAACGATGTGGAGATTGGCCCCCTGGGAAAGGAGGGGGACAAGCTCATGAACTCCATCCAGGCGGGAAACATGGTGGCCGTCGTTTCCGGCATGGAAATCATGTATACCTTTCTTTATAGAGGCCGCTATCAGTGCTTCATTCACAAGATGGACGCGGAGGAGGGCCGACATAAGGACTGGGAGATAAACGAGCGCAACACGGCCATGCTGAAAAATCTTCCGGCGGCGGCGGATTATCTTTTTGAGATAAAATTCAAGCCCAACATGGACATGATGGGCGTCATGGTGGCGGCGGAGACCGGCATCATCCGCCTGATGGATATGCTGGGGACGCTTCCGGCGGAGGACATGGATTTTATGGCCCCATATGAGGAACAAGACAAGGAGGAACACGAATGAAAACATACCGCTTTTACTGCCGGAGCACCCGGCAGGGCTTTACCGAGTGGGCGGTGGCCATGGAGGACGGTCAGGAGGTCTCTCGCATAGACCGGGACGTCCACATGGAGACGGTACGCCAGTTCCGGGAGCGGGTCGCGCAGGAGCTGGAGGCCCAGGGCTATACCCCGGCCCCTGGCCAGTACACGCTGTAAAGGGGGGAGAGCTTATGAATTACATATCCGTGCTGATTCAAAACATCGCCGGGCCTATGGGCCGGGTGCTTATCGGCAAGACCCCGGAGGGAACCTGGACGTTCCCCACCGGCCGCCAGCGCACCAATGAGACCGCGCAGGAGGCCTGTCAGCGCATTGCGTGGGAGACCCTGGGCATCAAGGTGAGCGTCGGCAAATGCACCATGGTGGGCCACAAGCGCCCCCAGGACGGCTATTCCGAGCATATCCTCAACGGCAACATCACCCACAACACCAACACCAGATGTGACTACCACAACTATTACGAGGCCGTGAACACCTGGCAGACCGAGCCGAAGAGCGACATCTATACCGAGATGTGCTGGGTGCATCCCTCGGAGCTTGGAAAGTACGACTTTGACGGGGACGACAAGAACTTCATGGCGAAGTACGACCCATGGATAAACGGCCGCTTCATCCCCGATGTGAGAATGTATTGAGAGGGGAGAGCGACTTGAAAAAGTATATCTACGAGGCGGCGAATACCCAGCGTGCATAGCCAACCGAGCCGGAATTTTTGTTCTGCACCCCGGCCCAGACCGCCGTTGTCGCGGCCAATGAGGCGGAGGCGAAGGCCCTGGCGGAGAAGAATTTCCGGGACGAGTTTTACGGCTCCGGGGTGCTTCTTGGCGAGGCGAAGCTGGTGGCGTCCTATGACCTGGCTGTGGATTGGAGCTATGGCTATGACGACCAGCGCCGCAGCGGCCCGACAGGCGGAATCGGCGACCTGGTCGGGAACAACGTGATTCGATGAGGAGAGGGAGATATGGAGCTTACTAAAAAATATATTCTGCATCTGCCGGAGGGCCTTGTCACCATGACGAAGGAGGAGCTTTTCGCCAAGGTGAAGGAGGCGGTCAAAGACCATCCCAGCGAGCATATTAACGCCTTCCGCATCTGGTATGAGAGCTTTGAGGGCTGCGGTATGCCCCCCACGGACGTATATGAGTGCATCATCGAGGCCATCCGCTCCATGCCGGAGGACTGGCAGGACATCGGCCCGATGCGCTGGGAGCGCTACGGCGTGGTTGACCCCAGCTTCCTGAACCTGCATTATGCCGAGGCCCAGAAACGGGCGGACGCCCCCGGCGGCCCGGTGGAAATGCTTCAGCACCAGTTCCACATGGGCAAGCACTATCAGGGGCCGGACGGTCGGGTCTTCTGGATTCCCGTTATTGAGGATTTTGATATGCGCTGCTTTGAGCGCAAGGATGGCAAGTATGTCGGAACGATGGTGGAAATCGACCCCCGCTCCGAGTATGCCCGCCAGATGGTAGAAGTAAAGTAAGGAGGAGATGTGAATGGCTGAACAAGTTTCCATGCGTTCCGTCAGCAAGGACGAGCGCATTACCCACAGCGTATGCGTTGGCGGCCCCATGACCCTGCATACCTATAACGGCGTTATCCGCCGTGTTCGTCCCATCGTCCTGACGGACGACGACCCCGCGGGCTGGGTCATCAAGGCCCGCGGCAAACAATATACCCCCCAGCGCAAGACCACCATGTCCCTGCTGGGCTACTGCGAGCGGGACAAGACCTATGCCTATGACCGGCTGAAATACCCCATGATTCGGGAGGACTTTGTAGAAACCCCGGACGGCAAGAACCGCAACACGGAAAACCGCGGCAAATCCGGCTATCGCCGCGCCTCCTGGGATGAGGCTCTGAGCCTGGTGGCCCGGGAAATCAAGCGTCTGCAAAAGACCTATGGCAAGGAGACCATCACCGCCTGCACCTCCTCCCACCACAGCTGGGGCCTGGTGGGCTATAAGATTTCCCTGTTCAAGCGGTTTTTCTCCATGATGGGCTACACCCGCATTGCGGATAACCCGGACTCCTGGGAGGGCTTCCACTGGGGCACGCCCCATTCCTACGGCTACTATTGGCGTCTGGGCGGCCCGGAACCCTATGATATGCTGGAAATGGCCATGCAGAACGCCGAGACCATCGTCTGCTGGTCAACAGACCCCGACACCAGCCGCGGCGGCTATTCCGCCCAGGAATCCGCCCTCTGGCGCTGGTGGATGAAGGAGATGGGCATCGAGTTTATCTACATCGACCCCTTCAACAACTATACCTCCGTGAAGCACGCCGACAAATGGATAGGCCCCCGCATGGGTACGGATTCCGCCATTCTGGAGGCCATTGCCTACGTGTGGATTACCGAGGGTACCTACGACAAGGAATACGTAAAGCAGCACGGCCACCGCTTCAAGGAGTTTGAGGATCATATCCTGGGCCTCGGCCCGGACGGCACCCCCAAGACCCCCAAGTGGGCGGAGGAGCTGTCCCTGGTTCCCGCCATGGACATCAAGGCCATTGCCCGGCGCTGGGCCAGCACCGTTACCACCGGCGGCTCCGGTATGCGCGGCGGCTTCGGCGGCGCGTGCCGCCACTCCAACGGCACGGAGTACGCCCGTCTGATGACCCTGCTGTTCGCCATGCAGGGCATGGGCAAGCCGGGCCGCGCCTTCTGGTCTCCCGCCTGCGGCGGCCCCATGAACTATAACTTCTGGTTCGGTGGCTATTCCGACCCGCTTTCCTCCATTGCCGGCGCGCCCATCTGCGACGACGTTCCCGTGAACTCCGTGGAGCAGGTGCTGTACCGCCCCAATCTGCCAGACGCTATCCTGGACGGCCACTATGAGTGGTACGGAGAGGGCTTCTGCGGCGGCGGCGTGGATCAGGAATTTACCCGCCATGTATACCCCGCCCCCGGCTATAACAAGGTTCACTGCTTCTGGCGCTACGGCGGCTCCTTCTTCGGCACCATGCTGGACACTAACAAATGGGCCAAGATGTATAAAAGCCCGGAGCTGGAGTTCGTCATTAACCAGGACATTTTCATGACCCCGGAGACCCGTCATGCGGACGTTATCCTGCCCGCCTGCTCCAACCTGGAGCGTATAGACATCGGCGAGGTTGGCAACTCCGGCAACGGCGGCTACTGCTCCCACTCCCAGACCGGCAACTCCTGGCAGGTCATCGTCTATCAGGACAAGGCCATCGAGCCTCTGTGGGATTCCCGCTCCGACTTCTGGATATTCTCCCAGGTGGCGGCCCGTCTCGGCTGGGGCGAGCGCTTCACCGAGGGCCGGACGGAGGAGGAATGGGCCAAGCGCTTCTGGCAGTTCTCCGACCTGCCCAAGCACATCTCCTGGGAGGACTTCAAGAAGAAGGGCTACTATATCCCGCCCGTCTCCTATAAGGAGGAGAATAAAGACCCCGAGACCGGCCTTTACGAGAACTGGGACCGTTACCCCGGCTTCCAGTGGTTTGCGGAGAACCGCCCCTGCGACACCATGAACCACAAGGTGTTCCAGGAGGAGGGCAGGCTGGGTACCTTCTCCGGCAAGTTTGAGTTTGTGTCCGAGTCCCTTACCTACTGGGCGCCGGACGATGAGGCCCGCCGCCCCATCCCGCAGTACCAGGATTCCTGGGAGGGCCACAAGTCCCTCTCGGCGGATAAGTTCCCCTATGGCCTTATCTCCCCGCATCCCCGCTTTGACTATCACACCCACTATAACCAGCACGCCAAATGGCTGTGGGAGATACCCAAAAACCGCGTTATCATAAACGGCAACCCCTACCTGGTCTGCCATATCAACCCCAAGGTGGCGGAGCAGAAGGGCATTAAGGACGGAGACGTGGTGCGCCTGTTCAATGACCGCGGCAGCGTGCTGTGCGTGGCCCGCGTGAGCTATCGGCTCAACCCGGAGACCATCCATGCCTACACCTCCTCCGGCATCTATAACCCCATTAATTACGGCGAATACATGAGCTGGGATAAGGGCGGCAGCATCAACGTCCTGACCCCTGGCCGCCTTATCGGCGACTATGTGCCCGCCATGGCCCCGTACAGCTGCAACATCGACATCGAAAAATGCGATGCCGACCCCAACTACGGCCAGGGCTTCGAGCATATCCTGGACGCGGTGGACAAGCAGCAGCTTGAAACCGCCCGTCCCATCCGCACCTCCGCCGAGGCAGACCTGCTCTGGGGCGAGAGAGAACAGATTTTGAAAAAGGAGGCTGTGTAAGATGCTGAAAAAACCGATGAAAAAGCCCGGCATAGCCATCAATTCCGCCCGCTGCATGGCCTGCTACGCCTGCTTTATGGCCTGCAAGGACGAGCATTGCGGCTGGGACAGCGCCCTCACGAAATCCCTGCCGGAGCTGGGCCAGTACTGGATGAACATCGTGGAGTGGGAGAGAGGCGACAACACCCGCCGGGTCAAGACCGCCACCGTTCCCACGCCCTGCTCCCACTGCGATAACCCCGCCTGCGTGGCGGCGGCCAAGGACGGAGCCGCGTATAAGAGGCCGGACGGCATCGTTATCATCGACCCGGAGAAGGCCGTGGGCCAGAAGCAGATTGTGGACGCCTGCCCCATCCATGCGGTGTATTGGAACGAGGAGCTGAACCTCCCCCAGAAATGCACCATGTGCGCCGAGCTGCTGGACGACCCGGACTATCCCGGCTTTGAGCCGCGCTGCGTGGAGGCCTGCCCCAACCAGGCCCTTGTGTTCGGCGACCTGGCCGACCCGGACAGTGAGATTTCAAAGCTCATTGCTGCCAATAAGGTGACGCAGCTTGAGGCCCTGGGCGACATGGGTTCCAGCGTGGTGCATCTGAACATCCCCAGCGCCTTCCTGGCCGGTACCGTGGCCTATCCCAAGGAGCTGGAGGAGGTCTGCATCGGCGCGAAGGTAAAAATCACCTGCACCGAGACCGGCGAGACGCACGAAATGGAAACCAACTGGGCCGGCGACTACGAGTTTGAAGACCTCCCCAAGGAGAAAACCTGGACAGTAGAAATTTCTTATCCCGGCTTCAAGCCCGTCCGCTACGAGAACGAGCGCACCGACCACGACCACTACGTAGGCATCACCTACCTGGAACAAGCGGAGTAAACCCGCAATACATCTGACAAAAGAGGCTGTACCGGCAAATGCTGGTACAGCCTCTTGATTTACAATGGAGTTCGAGTCCCCCGCAGTCTCATCGTCGCGGGAGAGGCGCTCATAGAGCGCGGTTATTTTTTCTTCCGTCTGTCTGGTAGCCATTAGGCACTCCTTTCAGACTGAAAGCTCACTTGTGGCAAATCCAGTATACCACGATCTATAGCCGATTCCAACACCTCATTTTGCATCATCCGCAAAATCTTCTCTGCCATGGTCTCCCTGCCGTTCTCCGCTAAGATCATCTTCACCTTATAGGTGGTTGACCCGATATGCCGGGTCATGCAAAAGTTGTTATTCACGCGACCAGTCCTACTTCCCGTTGTACAGCGCCTGGCGCTGCACCTGAACAAAAACAATCCCTTCACTATCCTCATAGCCTCCTTTCCTGCTATGTATGTTCGGAGGATTATCTGGTCGAATATTAAATATATTCGTTTAGTTAATTTAATTGTACTACGCATTTACGTTTAGGTTAAGCTCTGGTTACGAGAAGTTTAAGCAAATTCAGTTGGTTCCCTTGATTCGTATAAGCAATTACGCTATACTGAACATACTCTAAAAGGAAGTGTAAGTGAGCAATGGCAATAGGAGAACGAATACACTTTTTCCGCAAGAAGAAGGGCATGAAGCTGAAACAATTGGGACAGGCAGTGGGTTTCCCTGAGAGCAATGCCGACTGCGTATGGCACAGTATGAGTCCGGTAGCAGGACGCCGAAGGCTGACATCACGAACCGCCTGGCGGAGGCACTGTGCGTGGTGGTGACAAGCAGCAAAGCTGGAGACTGGGGAGATCACTAAAGAGGACTATGATCGCTGGCGGTATCATTACCCCGAATTGGACACCACTCAAGTACGGGCCGGGATGTTGACACAGGGACTGAGTGACATATTTATGGATAATCTGCAAGGAGATGAATAGGCGCGCAAGAGTAACAAAAGCGGCCCTGGACAAAATGTCCAGGGCCTCCTTAGTCGTAATCTGTTCACCCACGAAACGGGTTTCAAGTTATGAAAATCATAACTCGAAACCCACGCGCGAATAACTCTGTGCCTTGTGTTAGTAAATCCTCATTTTCAGGACTTACTACTACCCTTGCTTTTTGATCCAATCTTTCAATCAGCATGCACTAGCTCAGCCAGTATAATCTCCTCGGCCCTGGCTTTGATGCTGTTCATGCGGCGTACCCATTCCATCTGGTCGGCCCTTTTCAGAGCGGCAGTCACGCCCTCTAACTCAGCTGTAGCGGGGATCATGACCTCCAGCCGCTGATGGCAGGCGTCGTCGAACTCTGCCAGGTGGGGGAACAGTTTCTCCGTCAGCACCAGGTTGTTGTACTGAATAGGTCGATGCTCTTGGAGAAATACTCGCCGCATCCGGCCATACTTGCCGATGTGGTAATGCGTGGTGTCTGAGAGTGCGATGTCGGAGAGATAGCAGTCCCCACATTTTGTGTAAGTGATGTCCACATGAAGCTCCTTTCACAGTCGAATTTGTTTGCAGCTGAGCTTCAGTCATGATGTGTTTTCTGGGCAGGTGAATCTACCCCTGATAGAATACATCATTGGTGAAGTTTTGGGTGAACTCCTCCATACGTTCTGCACTGGCTGCTTTCATCTCATCTGTCGCGTGACCATACTTCTCCAGCGTGAACGAAGCGGTGTGGTGGCCAAGGTTCTCCTGTACGGTCTTTATGTCATCTCCGGCGAGGAGACTGTTGGATGCGTATGTGTGCCGTAAAGAGTGGAAGTTGAAACCCTCCAGACCAGCCTTTTTCAGTATCTTCCTGTAAGCGCAATAGAGCGTCTGGTTGCTGATATAACGGCCCGTCTCCGTGGTGAACACCAGGTTTTTGTCGTTACTGAACGCTGTGCCAAGAGTCTGCTGCCAACTGTTTTGTTTTTCCTGTTCAGCCATGATAACGGCCATTACAGACGGCGCGACATTGAGCTTTCGTGCCTTGTCGTTCTTCAGGGAGCTGAAACAATACTCGCCAGAGAGCTTGTCCTTGTGGTGTTGCTTGTTGATATATAAGGTGTTCTTCTCAAAATCAACGCAGTCCCAGGTCAGGCCCAAGACCTCGCTTTCCCGAAGGCCGGTGAAGGCTGTCACGAAGATGATGTGTTCATAGGGGCTTCCCGATGAGGCCTCCAGCAAGCGGTGCAGTGCGTCATCCTCCATGGCGTTAGCTTCCTTTTTCTCGATACGGGGCAACTGTACGCCATTGAGAGAATTTGTGTGAATGTATCCTACGATGATCGCTTGCTCAAGTGCGCGGTGAAGTACGCCGTGTATATTTTTGATGGTCTTAGGAGAGAGCCCTTTGTCCCGGAGCAAGGCAACGAACATCTTTTGCAGCATATCGGGGGCCAACCTCTGAAGTCTAATGCCTCCGATGTACGGGTTGATGTTCAGCCGGATATGATCCTGATATGACTTTACTGTAGCGGTCTTTACTCCAACGAGGTAAGTTGACTCCCATTCGCGGAGCCACGCTGCTACGGTCATCCTCGAGGGTGAAATGTATGTGCCAGTATTGACCAGATGGAGGTTTTCTGTGAGTATCTTCTGGGCCTCGGCCTGCGTTGGGGCGGATATGGAACGCTGAATCTGACGACCGTTTTCGTCCGTGCCGACAGTGAAGCGAGCTTCCCAGGAATTTCCCTTGCGGCGGATAGAGCCGGAACCGTTAGGGGCGCGTTTAGATTTCCTGCGTGACAATATGGTCACACTCCTTTCTTTGCCATGCAGGAATCACACTATGGATATAGTATAACATCCTGCATGGCAGTAGGTCAACTGGACTGGTCTTCCAGATAAGTGAGAAGGTCAGATTTGGCGATCCTTACCAGATGGCCAATGCGGATACTGCGGATTTGGCCGGAGCGAATCAGTTCGTAGGCCTTGGTACGGCCAATACTCAGAATGTCCTGAAGCTCCTCGATGGAGAGGAGGACGGGAATGTCTTCAATGGATTTGTACGTCATATGTAAATACCTCCGGGGTAGTTGTTGTCAGTTTAGGATGCAGACGAATGTATAGGAGACGCTGACTTTTGCTTATAGTTCTATTCTAAACCATATTTTTGGAATTGTCTTTTCACAGGTGAGAAGGATTATATTCCACAGTTGAAAGAGCAGATTCAAAAGAGAACGAGAAGCAGTAGAAGTAATGGTTACCCCCCTGGTTAGGTACACGGGGGTTCCCTGGGAGGCAAGCCTCCCAGGGCGGGGCATTCTGGGCACCGTGCTGGGCTTGGGGCCCCTCACGGCACCCTGGCCGCCAGACCATGTTGACGGCATAACGTAGCCGGTGAAAGTACCATAAGTTTTTGTGATCTTAGTCTAACAGATTTCAGCCAGGAAACGTGACTTCATAGTCAAGTATTTGCCGATTTGCTTGACTATGAGGTAGAATAGGGAGCGCTGCAGCATGAAAACTGCAGCGCTCCCTGGTTATATACATTTTTTCGGCCCGGTGAATTTGCTACCTCCCTGTTTAGAAGCAACTGTGACAAAAACAACCAGAAGGGTGTACTGTCAGGCTCTAGGGTACTACCAGGATTGGTTAGCTCATGACAGACTTTTTTCGAGGATACAGCTCACATTCTTCCCTATGCACGTTCAGGATGCTGATGGATTGGAGATATGAATGGATGGTCGTGGAGTCGATAACGTTTATACCGCGTTTGTTCAAATCCTTCGAGACAACATCAGAGAGTTGAGAGGTGGTACGGACGTGATGATTCTCCACAATGGGCTTGCTGTTGGTAGAGACAAAGGATATGCATCGGAGGAACCAAACTCCGGCTGGATCTCCTTGGAAAGGATGCTGTTATTGACAGCTTTGTGCCCTTACGTCGGTTGCGAACGATACCAGAATAGTTTAGTAACTCCTAGCACTTCTCCTCGTCATAGATTCAAACCTTGATAATATTGACTTTTATTAAAAGCAGTGCAGAAATTCTTCCGTCTGTTCAGGATGCACTCCTAGGACAAACTCAGTTTAAAAGGATTTTAAAATCCAAAGTTCATAGAGCTTCTGATCAGAATTCTCAGGTGCGCCCCACTCTTCACCGTGATATCGGATGCAGAGTGGTTTTTTCATGCTGATGACAGGAATGCTATTGCCCAGGCTAAACAGTTTTTGCAGCGAACCTGTGGCGACGATCAATGCGTCATATTCCAAACCTTCCAGGGGCTTCGTCTTGGTATTCATGAGGATCTCCACATGAGGGTGCTCGAG
The DNA here is from genome assembly GCA_020866945.1 of Oscillospiraceae bacterium. Classification (GTDB taxonomy): domain Bacteria; phylum Bacillota; class Clostridia; order Oscillospirales; family Oscillospiraceae; genus CAJOIG01. The sequence goes on along the minus strand of JAJBVW010000001.1, from coordinate 12,394 downwards.
GGAATGAATATACCAGGCGATAAAAGCAAGCCCATCTTCCTTTGTAGGAATATTTTCGACTGCATGGAGAGGATTGTTCATTTTCTTGCCAGTATGGAGCAACAGATGCTCGTTCCGAAAAGAAACCGGCACGCCAGGGCGGAGGAAATGTTTCTCTTCAGTGAAGTTGGAGGAATGTACATAGCTCTAGATTGCTTGTCATAGAGGATTGTTAATACAATAATATAACTAAAAACGATAGTGCTATTCAGCTATTCGATAGGCAAAATGACTATTCCCTGTTGACTTACATGTGATTATTTTGTTAATATTTTATGCAGGAAGGCCAAATGTGACACGTTAGGCACCGATGAGTGACATTGGATTACCTATTCTCGAGATCGTGGTAGAAAATGAAAGGAAGATTGTACAAAGTTCCTGCCACTGCAGGGTGGGACGTAGGCAGAAAGGTAGTGACTATGGAAAAATTGACCAAAGACGAATTTGTACTTGTACGTGGTGGCGTAAGTGGTGCAGGGCGCAATATCAGCCTGAAAGTGGCAAAGGAAGGGTATAACGTATTCGCTAATACGGCGGATAGCGCGCACAACTACCGCGGTGACATTTTGATTGACGAGTGTGCAGCGCTGGGAGTCAAGTTCGCATACGATAGCGGTGACCCGGCTGTATACGAAAACGCCCAACAAATCGTAAATGATGCTGAGGCCGTTTTTGGTGGCAGAATGGTTGCGTACATCAATAATGACGGTATTGTCGATGGCGGGCGTCTGCCAAGCTACACATTTGAACAGTATAAGGAATTGCTTGATATGCATATTCTAACTATGCTCAACTGCGCAAAAACGGCGGCAGAGTATATGGCCAGAAATGGTGGCGGCCAGTTTATCAATGTTGTTGCCTGCATGGCTCCGCCATGGGAAGAGGGAGAGCGTGATTTTAGCTTTGAGGTTGATTTGTACAGAGCGTTTACGAAGTCACTGGCGAAGACGTATGCACCTCAGAATGTTCGGTTTAATACTATCATTAGCGCGCCGCTTGCATATCCCCCTGACCCTCAGCTCGAACCGATGGAAATGCCCAAGGAGATGGAACGCGCGCTACACTTCGGTGAGCCGAAAATGTCTACTGAGTCGCCGGATGAATTTATGGATCTGCTCTTGAAGGTCATTCAGTCGCCTGGTATGACAGGGCAGACTTTCTCCCAAGATATGCTGATATAGCAGCCACTGTCCGGGGATAGCTTTAGCAGGTATGGTTAATTAAAACAATTTGTTTGACTGTTCTTATTAAAGGAGGAACAAAAATGAAGAAGACAAAAACGTGGTTTCGAGTAATTTTATTGATGTTGGCATTTTGTATGCTGCTCAGCCTTTGTAGTTGTGGGAGTACCGCCTCCTCCAGTGATACGGAGGACACTAGTGTTGCAACCAACACTGCAGACGACAAAGAAGAAAACACAGAAACTGAATCTGCTGAGGAAACCATAAGTAGCAGTGAGCCAGTTTATGGTGGGACACTCAATATTTATTGCTCAAGCTTGGGTGCATATCCTGGATATGAACCAGCTACAATCTCTATCTGCAATTATTTGGTGATGTATGAATCACTTTGGGTGGCTGACTGGACAGATGAGGATGACGCCTATCTCTACCTAAACCTGACGGATGATAACATCATGGGGCAGATTGCTGAGAGCTGGGAAATAGACGAAGATGCGATGACGATGACTTTGACTGTACAGATTCACGAAGGCATCTATTTTCAAACGCTTGATGAGGAGTATGATTACTATGGTGGTCGTGAGCTGACGGCTGCGGACGTCAAGTACAGCTATGACAGACTTTTCGGCTGGGATGGTGCACCGACACTGGAGGCTGGTGTTGTTGATTGGCAGTCTACGCTTACTATGCTGGACTCTGTTGAGACTGATGGAGACTACACTGTTATATTTAACCTCAACACGGCCAGCGATAGCGATATAGCAATCCAGAGCCTAATGACTGCCTTTGTTAATATCATTGGGCCAGAGTGGGATGAACTGACAGATGATCAGAAGAACGATTGGCACTATGCTTGTGGTACTGGCCCGTTTATTCTGTCTGACTGCGTTGAGGGCAGCAGCATGACCTATGTTAAAAATGAAAATTACTACGGTTATGACGAGCGGTATCCCGAGAATAAACTTCCTTATTTGGATGGCTTTACCTTCTACTGGGTCGAAGACAACGCAACACTTGAGGCAGAGTTCCTGGCCAGCGAAATAGACCTGATTTGTGCAAACTCCAACGTGTTTGACTTCTCTGAGCAGGCACAGATTCGAGCTTCGTTGGATGAATCCGAGTATAATGAGTGGACATTGGACAACACCAGTCAGATTATTGTGCTGAACCAGTGGATTGAGCCGCTGCAAAGCCTTGAGGTAAGAAAGGCGCTGCAGTATGCGATTAACTTGGAGGAGATCGCAGAGGGGTACTATGATATTGAAGACGGTGACTGGGATATTGTCAGTGTTTTCGGTAAAGCCATGTCAGGCTACAGTTCCGCTGATGAATGGAGCGAAGAATTACTGGCAGAGTACACCACCTATGATCCCGAGCTTGCCATGGAACTGCTGGAGGAGGCTGGCTATGGAGACGGATTTGAAATTCAGCTGGCGTATTATCCCTCCTCCCGAGATGAGTTACTGATGCTTGTACAGGATTATCTTTCTCAGGTTGGCGTAACACTGACGCTGGTTCCGACCAGTACTGCGGCAGAGGTCAGCTCCTTGGTTTGTAACGTAGACAACTGTGAGTATATTTGCACCAGTGAATTTGGGCTGATTGATATGAGCTATTGCTTGGCCACTTGGCGTTCAGGCCTGTTCAATTATCGGCTGGGCTTTGAGGATACATGTGATACTTATGTGGATGCCTTGCAGAATGCTTCTACCATTGCTGAAGCAGAGGAAGCAGCGCAGGCGCTGGATCTATATGTTGCAGAGAATCACTACGGCTTGGTGATTTCTCCTGTGGAGGAAATCACATTCTTTGCAACCTCTGACGTGGGCGGCTATGATGGTCAAATGCTGTATCAGTACTGGAATCCTACTACGATAATTGCCAGACTTTGGAATACCACTGGCGGCTAAGGATTTCGGTTGACCAAATAGTTTATTATGTAAAAAGCTGGAACAGGGCTTTGCTTTGCAGCTTTGCGGGGCAAGGCCCTCTTCCTGACCGAAAAGAAAGGGACTGCTATTGTGTTTTACATTGCTCACGGAGAATGCATTAACTGTGGTCGATGCGCGGCTGTTTGTCCACGTGGTGCGATTGCCAGCAATGGGTTGAGATTTGTGATTGATCCGGAACGCTGCATTGGATGTGGAAAGTGTGCAGAGGCTTGCCGAATGGGGATTCTTTTTCCTGCTGACTACCGCGTAGAACGGACATTTCATGATTTGGTCAGGAAGGAATGCGATGTCCTGGTGATTGGAGCTGGCGTGGCGGGTTTAATTGCTTCGGCTAAGTGCGCGGAGGTCGGAAAAAAAGTCATATTGCTGGAAAAGCTGCCAAAAACCGGCGGCGGCAGTCAGTACGCATTCGGACTCAGACTTTTTGGAACAAATATGGAAGCAGAAGCTGGGGTTCTGGATCAGACGGATGATTATGTTCGTTCTGCGTTAAATACTTGCCGTTGGGAAATAGAACCTAGAATGATTGGTAATGTTTTTGAGGCTCTAGGCGAATGCTTTGATTGGATGTCTACATGGGCGCCGGTCGAGGAAAACTGGGAGGTATGTATGAGTCCTTGGGGCGTCGTAGCTGCGGAGAAAAAGACGCCTGGAGGTGCTGGCTGGTTTGTAACGCAGTATGCAGAACATCACTGTCGAGCGCTTGGCGTGGAAATCTTAACCAGTCACAGCGCCAAGAAACTTTTGATGGAGAATGGAAAAATCGTGGGTGCTGTTGCCGATGATGGTGCTGGCGACGTAGAGATTAAAGCAAAAGCGACACTGTTTGCCACGGGGAACATATCCCAGGGGGAGATTCTGCGCCGGATGTGCCCCACGGTATATTACGCGGATAGCACACCTTGCAGTCATCGGCTTCCTTCTAATACAGGAGATCATATTCGAATGGCGGAGGATGCAGGTATTTCCATAGATTCAAAAGGCGTGGCAGCTGCCTACCTTGGCGGAATGCTGTCAGCCGGTATTCCAACGGCGTACCTAGCGAAAAACGTCTGGCGGGGAGAGGTGCTGAAAGTAAATAAAAGCGGCAAACGCTGGATAAACGAATCTGTTGATGCGGAAAGTGCCGTCTGGGCGCAGCTCAAGCAGCCAGGCTGTACGTCTTATATTATCATGGATCAGGCAATCATGGACTCGGATGCGTTGCCGGCGTATGCGCCGGTGGTGAACCGAACAGGAAGGAATATTGCGGAGGGGATTCCAGATGAAAATGGTATTTTTGCCCAAATGGGGCGCCCTCATATGAATTTTTACCAAGAGCAGGAATCAGACAAGAGTGCTAAAAAGGTATTCCAGGAGCTGATGTCGCTAGATGGCGGTCATGCTTTTGTTGCAGACGACCTGAAAACATTGGCAAGACTGATAGGATTACCGATTGAGGACTTTCTACATACCGTAAGTCGTTATAACGAGCTATGCGACAAGGGGCATGACGACGACTATTATAAGCTGCCTATCTTCCTCAAACCAATTCGAACTGGCCCGTTCTATGCAATCCGTACTAATATGGCTACAGACGGCGTATTTGGAGGTTTGGAGGCTGATGAGTCTATGCGAGTTGTCAGTCGGGGAAAACCCGTGGAAGGATTGTATTGCGCCGGGGATACGATAGGAAATCGTTTTATTGCACCCGGCGGGGAAAAAATAGAGAGTATAAACGATTTTACTTGGGCTTATGCAAGCGGTTATCTTGCAGCAGAACAGATATTGAGCAATATCACAGATAATTAACAAATAGACAATCCATGCAGATAGGGGGCGAGAGAATTTGCAGGATACAGTGTTATCGGTGCAGCATTTGAGCACGAGCTTTTTCACGGACGAGGGGGAACTCAAAGCTGTAGACGATATATCTTATGATGTCCACCAAGGTGAATTTGTCGCATTAATTGGTGAGAGTGGATCAGGCAAATCCGTGAGCGCGTTGTCGATTCTTAGATTAGTGGGGGATCCTCCAGGTAAAATAGTTGGAGGCAAAGTACTCTTCCACGATACAGATTTACTGCAAATTTCAGATAAGGAAATGCAGGAAGTTCGAGGCTCCAAGATTTCGATGATTTTCCAAGAGCCAGCGACCGCGCTAAACCCGGTCATGACCATTGGAAATCAGATAGCCGAGCCACTGCGTGTTCATAAGAAAATGTCCAAGCAACAGGCTTTTCGGGAAGCGGCCTCGCTCCTGTCCAAAATGAAGATTCCCAATGTGGAGCAGCGTATAAAACAGTATCCTATGGAATTTTCAGGTGGTATGCAGCAGCGAGCTATGATTGCGATGGCGATGAGCTGCCAGCCGGAGATTTTAATTGCAGATGAACCAACTACTGCGTTAGATGTCACTGTGCAGGCTCAAGTTCTGGAAGAATTAAACCAGCTGCGGTTGTCCACCAACACTGCAATTCTCCTGATTACGCACAATCTTGGCCTGGTTGCGCGGTATGCGGACAGTGTAAAGATTATGTACGGCGGCAGAATTTTGGAAATGGGAAGCACGTATGATATTTTTGAAAATCCGCATCATCCATATACCTTAGGATTAATTCGGGCAGTTCCGCGGTTAGATCAGCCTAAGAGCTATGGACTTCATACCATAAAAGGTGAACCGGCTAGCCAAGAGGATCGGATGATGAACAACTGCCTATTTGTGAAGCGATGCAAGTATGCCACCGATATATGCTGGAAACAGCAGCCAAAGGCTGAAGAAATATCTGAGGGGCATATGTGTGCGTGCTTCCATGCGGATTTCACTGCTGCGGAAAGGGAAGAGCTGTTAAGATGATTAATAATAAACAGGTCAAGAAAAACGGTCATTTGCCCTATGAAACAGTACATACAGAGGTTGGTCAGGACAATATTTTGCGCGTGGAAAATGTGCGAATGTATTTCCCTGTCACAAAGGGGATTTTAAAAAGGAAAATCGCTGATGTTAAGGCTGTAGATGGAATCTCGTTTGCTGTTAAGCGAGGCAAAACTATTGGCATTGTTGGTGAGTCTGGGTCTGGGAAAACCACACTTGGTAACTGCATTATGCAGAATCTTAAGGTGACGGAGGGGCGGATTTTCTTTGAAGGCACCGATCTTACCACACTTAGTACACGAGATCTGCGCAAGATACACAAAGAGCTTCAGATGATAACACAGAATCCTTACGCATCCTTAGACCCCCGTATGAAAATTGGCGACAGCATTCTGGAAGGTGTTCGCTTACAGGGGCTTGCCGGAAGTAAAAAGGAGAACTCTGAGCTTGTGCGGACAGTGATGGAGACTGTGGGGCTAACATCTTCCCATGCGGATCGCTATCCTCATGAGTTTTCAGGTGGTCAACGGCAGCGTATCTGTATTGCGCGTGCATTAGCATTGCAGCCATCCTTTATTATTTGCGATGAGGTTGTTTCAGCACTTGATGTGTCCATTCAGGCGCAAATTGTGAATTTGTTTGTCGAGATTCAAGAGCAAATGAACCTGTCATATATCTTTATCGGTCACGACCTTTCTGTTGTTCGGTACATTTCAGACCAGATTGCTGTGATGTATCTGGGAAAGATTGTTGAAATGACAGATTCAGAAGAACTGTATCAGCATTCGCTGCACCCATATACGCAGGCGCTTATTTCAGCTGTCCCTATTCCGAATCCTACGAGAGATAGGGCGCGTGAGCGTGTTCTTCTGGAGGGAGAGGTTCCAAGCCCAATTCATCCGCCTGAGGGGTGCCGTTTTTGTACACGGTGTAGGTATGCCGATAGAAGATGCCGAGAAGAAGAACCATCACTTGCTTGTGTGGGGAATAATCACTATGTTGCCTGCCATAAAGCGGTAAGCGCTTAACGGAAGGAGGACAGTATGGCAAGATATGCACTGAAAAGAGTATTGTTATTGATTCCAACGCTGATTTTGGTAACGTTTATTGTCTTTATGCTGATGCGGATTATTCCTGGGGACGCAGTCGATTATCTGGTGCAAGTACTCCAGTCATCCAGCGGCGGCAAGACGATAGACCGGGAAGCTGTTGAGGTTATGTTGGGTTTGGATAAACCATTGCTTACCCAGTATTTTATCTGGCTTAATGATCTCCTTCATGGCGACCTTGGCGATTCCTTTTTTATGACGGGTACTGTGTCCAGTATCATTAGTTACGAGATGCCAGCAACGCTGGAGCTAGTCATACTTACATTTCTATTAACTACTGTGATTTCAATTCCGTTAGGACTTCTGTGTGCAGCTCGACAGGATACAATTACAGACAATGTTATCCGTGTCATTTCAGTTATCATGATGAGTGTGCCGGTGTTTTGGATTGCAACGTTGATACTGGTCTATCCGGCTGTATGGTGGGGCTATGCGCCGCCCATGACATATGTATCTTTCTTTGAAGCTCCGATACAAAATCTTCGGATGTTCTTCATTCCAGCCCTTTTGGGAGCTATTACAAGCGCTGGCGGACAGTTAAGAAATGTAAGGACGCTGACATTGGAGGTTATGCGCCAGGATTACATCCGAACCGCATGGTCTAAGGGCATCAAGGAGCGTATGATCCTGCTAAAGCACGCTTTTCGGAACACGATGATCCCGGTCATCACTATGCTGGGTGGATCTATCGGTTATTTGTTGGGTGGTAGCGTAATCTTGGAGACTATGTTCAATATTCCGGGAATAGGGCAGCAGCTTACGACTTCCTTGGGAATGAGAGATTATCCAATGGTACAGGGGTGTATCCTTTTGATTTCAGTGATTGCTATGGTCATCAATCTGATTGTGGATCTTCTCTATAAAGCTGTCGACCCAAGGGTTGAAATCGAATAAGGGAGGGGCATGATGCAAATAAATACTGAAGAAAAAAAGAAAAGGAAAAATAATAATTCCTTTTTGCGGCAGCTATTTAAGACTAAACCCCTATCAGCGGTGTGCATGATGATGCTTCTTCTTATGATTTTCATTGCGATTTTCGCAGACGTTTTAGCACCGGTAAAAATGGTGAACGGAATTTTGCCAACAAGTGTGCTAGAAAAGCTGCAGGGACCCTCTTGGAAGCATCCTTTCGGAACAGACAGCCTAGGGCGAGATTTATTTAGCTATATGATTTACGGTACACGAACTTCCGTTGTGATTGCCTTGTGTTGTACGGTTTTGTCTACGCTTATATCTGTTCTTATAGGTGTGTTTAGCGCGATGATTGGAGGATGGTTTGATTTAATCATTCAAAGATTCGTGGATGCATGGCAATGTATCCCCTCACTGCTGATTACTATGATTCTGATGCAGCTGTTTGGGAATGGCATTTTACAGATGGTCATAGTTCTGTCTATTCCTATGGGTATCGGAGGTTCTCGGATGATCCGAAGCCAAACATTCGCAGTCAAGGATTTAGACTATATCCATATGTCAAAAATGCTAGGAGGAAATAAAATCTGGCAGATTTTCGTTCATATTATTCCCAATATCATGCCACTGATTCTTATGTCTATGGCGGGGAGTATTGGCGGGGTCATCATGTCGGAGGCATCTCTAAATTTCCTTGGCTATGGCGTTAGTGTTAACACGCCAGACTGGGGCGCTATGCTTACAAGCTCTGGGCGCTCTTATATGTATCTGGCACCATGGCTGGCAATCATTCCTGGTATTGCTATTATGTTTATCGTTTTTGCCGCTTCCATGTTTAGCGATGGCGTGAGAGATATACTCGATCCGCGTTTACGTGGTGGTGCACCAAAATATCGCTCAAAAAAATAATACTCAATAATCTTAACTGATACTGCAAAAAGGAGGAAAACAATGAGTAAGCTTTTTTCGCATCTTCTGTCTCCGATTCGGATTGGAAATCATGTGTTGAAATCTAGAATCATTGCACCACAATCGCTGCCACATTATATTCAGGGTTCCGAACCAGCGCCGGCGCCTTCCACTATTCAACATGTGGGGAATATTGCAAAAAACGGTGCAGCCATCGTTGAATTCGGAACGTGGGATGATACGTTGCAGCGCACACATGGTGGCACAGCTGGACATTTTCCAATGTATGATTATTCTAATCCAGCCAACGAGACATATGTGTGTAAGCTGGTTGATACGATCCATTTTTATGATTCACTGGCATCCATTTATATTTTACCCATGGAAATGCCAAATTTTCAGCCACAGCCGTCCAAAGAAAAGCCATTCCCATTTTGGTTTAGTCCGGTCAATAAAGTCTCGGAAATCACGCAGGAAATGATGCAGGATATGATTGAACTTGCTGTGAAAAAGACAACCTATTTTAAGAGCCTTGGATTTGATATGTGCTCATTGCAGATGAGCTATAGAGAGTTTCTGCATATTGGTATGAGTAAGTTTTTTTCTCCGTTGACCAATGATCGCAAAGATGAATATGGAGGAGATATTGCCGGGCGTGGAAAATTAGCCTTGGATATGTGTCGAGCGATTAAGGAGGCCTGTGGTAAAGATTTCCTGATTGATCTTTGGATTGCGGGCGAGGAGGAAGATGAAGGCGGAATACGTATAGAGGATACCATCGAATTTGCCAAACTTGCAGAAGGACTGGTGGACATACTCCATATACGCGGAGGAAACATCAACTATTGCCATCCAACAGGCTTTAATTCTGTGGAAGATGAGCCATATACGCTTCATATTGCCCGGGCGGTCAAGGCCAGCGGTTCAAAGATTGTTGTTGCAGCTGCAGGTGGGTATGGCGACCCAGTGAAGGATGAAGCATATATAGCAAATGGTGAGTTGGACATGGTAGCGATAGCCCGCCAGTTTATTTGTGATTCCGATTACGGCAAGAAAATATATGAAGATCGGCCGGAGGATATAGTCCCTTGCCAGCGCTGCGCCAAGTGTCATGTACCATTCGAACGCGGGCCGTGGACATTTGTGTGCTCTGGCAATCCCCAAATGGGCTTAGTGTATCAACTGGATCAAATGATTGACCCACCTACATGTAAGAAGAAGGTTGCAGTTATTGGCGGGGGAGTCGCAGGGATGGAAGCGGCTTTGGTGGCGGCTGAGCGTGACCACAGAGTTGTGCTGTTTGAAAAGACAGACAAGCTTGGCGGTCAGCTGATTCATTCAGATTTTGCTGCCTTTAAGTGGCCATTGCGCAATTTTAAAGATTATATGATCCGGCAGGTGGAGAAATCAAACATTGAAGTTTCTCTCACTTGTGAGGCATCACCTGAACTCATTCGCGAGAACGCATTTGATGTTGTGATTGTCGCCTGCGGAGCAGTTCCAAAGCGTCTAGATATTCCCGGCGCTTGGGAGGAGCATACTTGGTTGCCGATTGACGTATATGGAAAGGAAGAACAGCTTGGTCATAAAGTAGTTGTTGTCGGTGGAGGAGACATTGGCACGGAGACAGCTCTTTACCTTGCGGAATGTGGTCACGATGTGACGGTACTGACCATGCAGTCAAGATTCGCACCGGTTGCTAATTGCTCACTCTACCGTGAGATGTTTGAGGAACGTTGGTCTCAAAATGATAAATTTCATTTTATAACAGAGGTTCAAACAAAGGAAATCAAGGGAAATTCTGTCCTCTATGTGGATGTGCAAGGAGAAGAACACACGGAGAAAGCAGATTCGGTTGTATTGGCCAGTGGGCGGATAGGGCTAGTGGACGAGGCGCTTCAGTTTACGGATGCTGCAAACGAGTTCTATTTTATTGGAGACTGTAAACGCCCAGGCAGTGTGCAGACTTGTATGCGTAGCGCGTTCGCAACCGCATCCAGAATTTGAATGACCGCGAGTCAATATTAATACTCAAACAGAAAGGAACAATTTTTATGTCGAAATACACACATTTGAATGCGCCTATGTATATCAGGGGCAAGTATTTAAAGTCACGTTTTACATATCCTATTGCGCAGGTGCATTTCCTGCAGGGGCCGGAAAAATATCCCGCAGAGCCAGTTGTAGATTTTTATACGCATTTAGCCCGTAATGGCTCTGCGCTGATAATGACGCAGGCGCTGACTAACCCGCAGCAGAGAGAACTTTTTGGGCATGACACAAAACATTTTGCAAGCTATGATATTGAGGATAAGGGCTGCCAGAACTACTTTACGCGGTTGGCACACTTTGTCCATACTGAAGGAAGTCTGATTGGGGTAGATTTGTCAAACCTGGATATGACGCTTAATTACAGCGTTAATACCCCAACAGATACGCCTCCTGGGCCGCCGCCCTTTAATATGGATGATGCTAATGATGAACTGAAGGATTTGCTGGGGGCAATTATGAGCGGAGGGCCTGAGGGAGAATCAACCGGGGTGTGTGGTTCACCAGGAAACCCGTTCCCGCGAACCATTTATTTTACCCCGGAAATAATGCAGGAGTACATCAACTTCCTTGCTGAGAGGGCGCTGCTTTATAAATCCTTCGGGTATGACGCTGTACTTCTGGATATGAGCGACGAATTTTACTGTGGTGAATTTTTATATGAGCACACCAATCACAGGGAGGATGAATTTGCGGGTTCCTTTGAAAACCGCCTGAAGTTTCCGGTCATGGTAGTAAAGGGACTGCGGGAGCGCTTGGGCAATGATTTTATTATCATGCTGAATAGCCCCGGCGCCAGCGGCGGCTTCCGTGGCCCAATGCGAGGATTGAGTATGGATGAGTGTGTTCAATTCTGTGCAGCGATGGAACCCTATGCGGATATTCTACGCCTTCGTGATGATGAGGGGGAGCCGAAGGATTTCTGTCGGTCGGAGGTTGTGGCGAAACAAATGAAGGAAGCCGGCGTCACTATGCGGATTGCCATAGCAACTCCTTATATGGATCTGGATAAGCTGGACAGTATTATTGCAGAAGGCACCGCGGACATGATTTCCTCCGCCCGCTTGTTTCTTTGCAATGAGAGACTGGGCGATATTCTCCGGGATGGGAATGGGGAGGATCTCAACCCATGCCTTGACTGCGGTGTGTTCCGAGGCACATATACTACTGGGGGCTGGCTGAGTCTGTGCTCGATTAATCCAGAGCTTGGAAAAGAGTACCGCGTGGATAAAATGATAGTTCCGGTCAAGGTGAAAAAGAAAATCGCTATTGTTGGCGGTGGCCCGGGAGGCATGAAGGCAGCGCTATGGATGAAAGAGCGCGGTCATGAGCCGGGAATTTTGGAGGGGCCAGAGGCACTGGGTCGAGAATTCAAAGCGGCGCGTTATG